>NZ_RFFJ01000053.1 GCF_003696235.1 Streptomyces triticirhizae | reverse complement strand
GACCGCCTGACCGGTCGGCCCCACCCGTCCGCCCGCAGCTCCGCCGAAGGCGGGACCGTGGCGGGCGGGCGGGGCCACACCCGCGCGGCCGGCCACGCCCTCGGCCGGCCGCGCCCGGCTCAGCCGCCGCCGTCCGGGAAGCCTCCCCGCCAGGGGGTGACCGTCTCCTTCAACACCTCGGCGAACGCCCGCGCCGGCTCCGGCGCGGGGCCCGTGCCGTAGAGCGCCAGCGCCACGCGCCGCATCTCGCCCGGCAGCCGCTCCGCCCGCACCCGTTCGTCGCGGTGCGCGGCCAGCGCCAGCCCGGGCAGCACGCTCACCCCGAGCCCGGCGGCCACCAGCGCCTGGACCGCCACGTAGTCGTCCGTCTCGAACGTGATCCTGGGCGTGAACCCGGCCCGTTCACACACCGACACCAGGTGGGCCCGACACCGTTCGCAGCCGGCGATCCAGCTGTCCCCGGCGTGCGCCCGCAGCCCGGCAGGCGAGGCGTCCGCCCGCCCGGCCGCCTCCGACGAGGCGCCCCCCGTCACCAGATACAGCGGCTCCTCCAGCAGCGGCGTCAGCGTCGTGTTCCGCTGGTCCCCCGCCGGCGGCGCCTCGTGGGCGAAGATCAGCGCCGCGTCCACGTCAGCGTTCCGCAGCGCGGTCAGCGCCGCCGGCGGCTCCGCCTCCGTCAACGCCAGCTCGACGCCCGGGTGTTCGGCGGCCAGCCGGGCGGCGGCCGGCGGCACCAGCGTCGCCAGCGCCGAGGGGAACGCGGCCAGCCGCACGCGCCCGGTGCGCAGGCCGGCGTGCGCCGCCACCTCGGCGCGCGCCGACTCCACCCGGCCCAGGATCTCCTCGGCCCGTTCCACCAGCAGCCGGCCCGCGTCCGTCAGCAGCACCCCGCGCCCCACCCGGCGCACCAGCACCACCCCGACCTCGGCCTCCAGCCGCGCCAGATGGTGGCTGACCGAGGGCTGGGCGTAGTGCAGCGCCTCGGCGGCGCCCGTCACCGAGCCCTCCCTGGCCACCGCGACCAGCACCCGAAGCCTGGTGAGGTTCCACATACCGACGAGCCTAGCCGCGCCTCCGCGACCAGGCGAGATAGACGGCCTCGATGGAAGCAGAGAAAACAAGCATTGGAGCTATGCGTCCGCTTCGTGCGACAGTGCCCGCATGGCTCAGCCGATCCCCGCGCCCGCGCCCCAGCCGACCATCTCCGACGCGCTGGCGGCCCGCCGCGTGCTCGCGGGACAGCTGCCCCCGACCCCGATGTGGAACTATCCCGCGCTGGACGCGACGACCGGCGCCAACGTGCTGGTGAAGCACGAGAACGTGCAGCCCACCGGGGCCTTCAAGGTGCGGGGCGGGCTCAATCTGCTGGCCGGACTCGACGCGGAGGAACGGCGGGCGGGCATCGTCGGCTACTCGACGGGCAACCATGCCCAGTCGCTGGCCTTCGCGGCCCGACAGCACGGCACGCGCTGCACCATCGTGATGCCCGTCAACCCCAACCCGTGCAAGGCCGCCGCCGTGCGCGCCCTGGGCGCCGAACTGATCGAGGCCGGCGCCGACATGGGCGAGGCCGCCGAACGCGCCCGGCTGGTCGCCGAGGAGGGCGGTGCCCGGCTGGTGAGCGCGGCGGACGAGCCGGCGCTGGTGGCCGGGGTCGCCACCGCCTATCTGGAGATCTTCGAGCAGGCGCCCGACCTGGACGCGGTGGTGGTCCCGGTCGGCGGGGGCAGCGGCGCCGCCGCCGCGTGCCTGGTGGCCCAGGCGCTCGCCCCGCGCTGCGAGGTGATCGCCGTGCAGTCGGCGGCCTCCCCGGCCGCCCACGACTCCTGGCGCGCCGGCCGGCTGCTCACCCGCCCCAACGCGACCCGCGCCGAGGGCCTGGCGACGGGGTGCGGGTTCGCCCTGACCCAGGGGCTGATGGGCCGGGGGCTGGCTGACTTTCTGCTCGTCGATGACGACCGGATCAGCGAGGCCCAGTGGGTGCTGATGCGCGACGCCCACACGCTCGCCGAGGGGGCGGGGGCCGCCGGGCTGGCGGCGCTGCTGGCCCACCCGGAGCGGTTCTCCGGCCGGCGGGTAGCGGTGGTCTGCACCGGGGCCAACGCCAGCGAGCGCGAGCTGCGCGCCCAACTCGGCCTGGCGACCGCCGCCTGAGAAGCCCACCGCCCCGCCCGAAGCGACGCCCCGACGAGACCTCGCGTGTCATTAACGTCCCGGGACAACACAACCAGGTCGTGTCCGTAGAGTCTCGTCGGATCAGACCGCGGCGTCAGACGCGGTGCGTCGCGAGGCGCCGGATCGCAGCTCATACCTGGCCGTGTTCGCGCGATTCGGTAACGCGGCGAGGTGCCGCGTATGGCGTCGCGGGCCCGGCGAGACTTCACGGACACGGCCTAGAGGCGGCGCACCCGGTTGGCGAGCAGGTTGCCCAGGGCGAGGTAGACCACGGCTGCCAGGCCATAGCCACAGACCACGCGCGCCCATTCCTCGTCGAAGGTGAACAGGTCGTGCGACCAGGTGGCCAACCAGCGCGAGATGTCATGCGAGACGGTGACCAGGTCGTTCTGTGGATTGGCGTCCAGGAGATAGAGCAGTATCCACAGGCCGATGATGGCGGCGGCCACATCGGCGACTACGGCGATTCCCAACGCCAGGGGTGCGGTCCTTACTCTTTGTGTGGCCATGTCAATCGCCTGACCAGTTCCGGCCGGCCCAAACGTCGGCCGGCCCTGGCCCGTTGGGGGCCGCGCGCTCAGGAGCCCGGCCTCGGCACCGGATCGACGCCGAAGACCCAGGGCGCCAGCACCACCAACCAGCCGTCCGGGTCGGGGAAGAGCACCGCCCCGCGCTCCGGCCAGTACGGGTTGGCGGCCGCGACCGGCCGGTGTCCCCGCTCCCGCAGCCGCGCCGCCGCCGCGTCTTTGGCGGCGGGCCCGCGCAGATAGAGCACGAGCTGGTTCTCCGGATGCGGCTCGGGCACCGAGGGCGAGTCGTGGTTCTGGGTGACCTCCAGGTGCACCGGGGTGTCGGGGAGCCCCAACACCACGCCGTTGTAGCCCTGGTGGTCGCGCCACTCGGCGAGCACCGGCAGCCCCAGGTCGTCGCGGTAGAAGGTGAGGATCTCGTCGAACCTGTCGGTCGGGCGCGCGAACCGCACCGCGCCGACCGCGAGGTGTGTGGGCCAGTCGTTGCTCATGTGCCCAGGCTGGCACCGGCGCCCCACGGCCACCACGGGCCACGGGCCCGCCACCGCTCGTCCGTTGGCCCTACGCCGACGGGCTCAGGCCGCCCGGACCCGCAGCCGGCGGTGGCCCGCCACGGTCACCGCCCCGGAGAGGAGCGCGGCCAGGCCCATGGGCACGGCGAGTTGGGTGGCCCGCACCAGCGCCGCGCCGACCAGCGCGCCCAGGAAGATCGCCAGGATCGCGGCCGTCCTGCGGTTGGCGAACGAGGCAAGACCGCCCCTCGGCAGCGACTCGGCGGCCAGCGTGGTCAACGTCGAGGTGACCACCACCGTGGTCATCTCCGGCACCCCGATCCGTCGGGCCACGGCGGCCTGGCTGCCCATCGCCGCCGCCGTGCCCGCCGCGATCCACAGCTGTGCCGGCGTCCCCGGTTCCTTGCCCACCAGCGCCAACGCGACCGTGAGCGCCACCAGCACCACCGTCTGCGCCCCCAGCAGCACCGAAACGCCCGTGCCCCAGCCCCTGGCCCGTCCCCGCAGCGCCAGCCCGGCGACCAGCGCGCCGCCGGCGAACGCGACCAGCGCCAACGAGGGTCCCAGCACCGGGAGTTCGTCGGCCCCGGCGGCGCCCATGCCGAGGATCACGATGTTCCCCGTCATGTTGCCGGTGAAGACCCGGTCGAGGCCGAGGAAGCCGACCGCGTCGACCACGCCGGTCACCAACGTGAGCGCCACCATCAACAGCAGCGCCAGCCGCCCGGCCTCGGGCGCCGGGGGAGGGGCCGGGGCCTGCGTCGAGGTCGGCGTCGGGGTCGGGTTCACCGCACTCCTCACATCGGTCGGCATCACATCGGTCGGCATCGGTCACGGCTCCAGCAGGCGCAGCGCGGCGCGGGTCAGCGCGCCGCCCGGGGAGCGTAGCTCCTCCAGCACCGTGAAATGGTCGTGGTCGGGGAGAACCAGCAGCTCGCCGGGGGCGCCGGCCGCCGCGCGCAGCCCGTGCAGCCGCCGCGCGTCGGCCACCAGCGCCGGCAGCTCGGCCGCGCCGCAGGCGACGGTCAACGGCTTGGGGCTCGGCGGGCGGCGCAGCGGGGAGAGCCGGTCGGCCTCCTCAGCCGTCAGCCGCAGCGCCTCGTTGATCCAGGTGTCCCGCAGCGGCGCCAGCTCGTGCGTGCCCGAGATCGCGAGCCCGGCGCGCACGCCGGGGTGCGGCAGCGCGAGCGCCGCGAGTTGCGCCCCCGCCGACCAGCCGGCGACCACCAGCGGCCCGGCGACGCCGAACGCGGGGCCGTCGGCGACCAGCCAGTCCAACGCCCGCCGGATCTCGGCGACGATCTGAGTCAACGAGGCGGCCGGCGCGAGCGTGTGGCCGGGCAGCGCGGCCGACCAGCCGAAGTGCCGTACGCCCTCGGCCAGATGGGAGAAGTCCTCCCGGCCGTTGCGCTGCCACCAGCCGCCGTGCAGGAAGACCAGGCAGGGCGCGGCCGGGTCGGCGGCCGGGAACAGGTCGCAGCGGTTGCGCGGGAGCGGGCCGTAGGGCAGGTCGAGCCTGGCCTCGGGGTGGGCGGCCCGGTAGGCGCGGGCGGCGGCGTTCCGCGCGGCGACCAGGGCCGCGCTGTCGGGCACCGCCGCGTTGTTGTCATAGGCGGCGTCCCTGGCGGCGCGGTCCAACTCCGGCCAGCGCTCCCGGGGATCGCCGGCGCAGGTGCCGGCGGACGGCCCGGCGCCGGCACGCGCGGCGGCGCTCACGCCGGAACGGGGATCGGCTCGGGCAGGATCGGCGAGTCGGCGTCGAACCTGGCCCCGGCGCGGAGGCAGAAGTCGGGGCGCAGCAGCCGTTCGGCGACCAGCTCGGTGCCCTCGTTGTCCCGCAGCGTGAACGCGCCCCGCTCGTCGGCCAACACGGTCACATCAGCCACCCGTCCGGGCGCCAGCGATCCCAACTCGTCCGCCATGCCGATCATTCGGGCGGCGTTGGTGGTCACCATCGGCACCACCTCGTTCAGCGACAGTCCCAGCGCCAGCATCGAACTCATCGCCTGGACCAGGGAGAAGCCGGCCCTGCCGGCGAAGGGGTGGTGCTCGTCGTCCGGGTGCTCCAGCGGGGTGCCGGGCGGCGGCGGGACCTGGGTGTTGTAGCCGTGCATGTCGGCGCCCAGGGTGTCCGGCACCACGCCGGCCGCCAGCGCGACCCGCGCCAGCCGGTAGGAGAAGTGGCTGCCGTGGCCCACGTCCACCTTCAGCCCCCGGTCCAGCGCGGCGCGGATCACCTCGTGCACCTGGCCCTCCCGGTTGACGAAGCCGCCCGGGTGGCGGGTGAACGGGTGGGCCAGCACGTCGCCCTCGTCGAGCAGCGGGATGACCCGCTCCAGGATGGTGTCCGCGTCCTCCCCGTTGGCGCCGCTGGCCGGCAGCCCCCACAGCTGGCCGAAGTGGACGTAGAGCGGGAGTTCGGCCCGGTGGGCGATCTCGGCGGCCAGCTCGATGACGCGGATGCCCCAGCGCGCGAAGCCGCCGATCTCGGCGTGCGCCTTGATGCCGCGCACCAGGTCGCGGTTGGCGGTCGCGGAGGCCACGGTCGCCTCGATGTCGACGCCCTCGGGGCTGTAGAGCTGGCTGTAGAGGTGGCCCTCCAGCCCGCCCACCAGATAGGCGGAGAGGAACGCCAGGCAGCGGGTGGCGGCGGGCTCGGCGACATGGTGGCGGAAGCCGGGCAGCGTCATGCAGGACGGGCCGCCCTGGTCGACCACGGTGGTCACCCCCGAGCGCACCCCCACCAGGTCGGGCGGCAGGCCGAACCGTCCCGTCACGTGCTGGTAGATGTGGCCGTGGGTGTCGATCAGCCCGGGCAGCACCAGCCGTCCGGTCACGTCGTGGACGCGGCGGGCGGTCGCCGGGTCGATCCGTTCGGCGACGGCGGCGATCCGGCCGTCGCGCACGGCCAGGTCGCGCGGCGCGTCGACGCCGGTGGCGGGGTCGACGACCCGGCCGCCGGTGAGCAACAGGTCGTGGGGGGCGGCGGGTTGGTCGGTGGTGACGGTCTCGGACACGGGCGATCACGTTCCTCGCTGGTGGGATGTCACGCGTCGGCTCAGCCGGCGGTGACCTCGTTGCCCTGGTGGACCAGGGCGTCGATGCGCCGCTTGAGCGCGTTGAACTCGGGCGATGTGGTGTCCCGTTCGCGTGGCAGCCCGACGGGGACGATCTCGCGCACATGGCCGGCGTTGCCGTGCGCCGATCCGCCGGCCATCACCACCACCCGGTCGGCCAGATAGACGGCCTCCTCGATGCTGTGCGTGACGAAGACGACGGTGACGCCGGCCTCCCGGTGGATGCGCTGGAGTTCCGCCTGCATCCCGGAGCGGGTCAGCGCGTCCAGCGCGCCGAACGGCTCGTCCATCAGCAGCACGGCCGGCCGGTTGGCCAACACCCGGGCGATCGCGACCCGTTGCTGCATCCCGCCGGAGAGCTGGTGCGGGAAGGAGCGCTCCACCCGGGTCAGGCCGACCGCGTGGAGGGCCGCCTCGGTGCGCTCGCGCACGGTCGCCTTGGGGAGCCTGGCCTGCTTGGGGCCGTAGGCGATGTTCTCGGCCACGGTCAGCCAGGGGAAGAGGCCGTAGTCCTGGAAGACGACCGCCCGGTCGGGCCCCGGCCCGGCGACGGGCGCGCCGCCCACCCGGACGGTGCCCTTGCTCGCGGTCTCGAAGCCGGCCAGGACCCGCAGCAGCGTGGACTTGCCGCAGCCGCTGGCGCCGACCACGCAGACGAACTCGCCCCGGGCGATGTCGATGGTCACGCCGTCCATGGCGTAGCCGGCCGAGCCGGGGTAACGCTTGCCCAGGTCGTCGATCTCGATCCCGGCGGCGGCGGCGGTGGCGGTGGCGGGCGCGGCCGTGGTCCGCGGCGCGCCGGTGGGCAGGGTGTCGGGCACGGGAACTCCTCTCGGGGAACGGGGGTGTCTCGGTGAAGGGGGGCGAACGGGGGCGCGGGGCCGGTCAGTTGATCAACGGGCGCCGGCCGGCGATCAGGCGGACCAGCAGCATCAGAAGCCGGTCGGCCAGGAATCCGGCGAGACCGATCACGATCATTACGGCGACGATCAGATCCGTGCGGGACTGCTCGCGGGCCTGGGTGATCAACGCGCCGAGCCCGGTGCTGATCCCGACCGTCTCGCCGACCACGAGGATCACCCAGGCCAGGCCAAGGGCGATCCGCAGCCCGCCGATGATGCTGGGCACGGCCGCCGGCAGCACCACCTTGTAGAGGGTGCGCGCCGGCCGGGTGCCCAGCATCGCCGCCGCCTCCACCAGCCGCTCGGGCACCTCCCGCACCCCCGCGATCGTGTTGAGCAGGATGGCGAAGACCGAGGCCAGAAAGACCAGGAAGATGGTCGACTGGTCGCCGAAACCGATGATCAGCAGCGAGAGCGGCGCCCAGGCGGTGACCGGAATCGGCCGGATCAGATTGATCGTCGGCTCCAACAGCCGGAACGCCGTGCGCGAACGCCCCATCACCACGCCCAGCGGAACGGCCACCGCCGCCGCCAGCGCGAAGCCCTGGAGCACCCGGCGGGTGCTGGCCCACAGGTGCTCCCAGAGGGTGCCGCTGTAGGTGTCGTCGATGACCCCACCGAACGCCAGGTCGACCAGCCGGCGCGCGACGTCGTAGGGCGCCGGCAGATACTCCATCTGGATGCCGAACGGCAGCAGCCAGGCGCCCGCCACGCCCCGGTCCCACAGCAGAACCAGCAGCACGGGAACGGGAATCGCGTAGAGCGCGCCGAGCAGCGCGGAGCGGGACCGCCGGCCCCGCTCGCCGCCGTTCGACCGGCCCGGCGCGTCGGCGTTCGGGGCGTTCGCGGTGTTCGGATCGGGGGAGGCCGGCGGCGACACCCGCGCGGTGTCGGTCGCGGGTTCGCCGGCCTGGTGGGTGCCTGTCGGGACGGACAAGGGGAACTCCTTCCTGCGCCGCGCGGGGCCGTTCCCGGCCCCGGCGTCCGGCGGGGGACTACTCGGCGAACGCGCTGGCCTCGACGAAGGTGGGATCGACCAGCGTCTCCAGGTCCGGCTCGCCGGATATCTGGTCGAACGCCACCATCTGCTCGGCCTGGGCCGCGAGTTGGGTCAGGTAGTCCTCGTCGAGGGCGTAGCGCGGCGTGATGTTCGTGACGGAACGGGCGGTCACCTCGGGGTCGAGGCCGAAGGTCTCCACCACCCCGTCCACCCAGGTCTCGGGCTCCTCGTTCATCAGCCCCACCGCCTGGATGAACACATCGGTCACCGACTGCACCAACTCCGGATCGTTCTCGACCAGTTCGGCCCGGGTGCCGAAGACGATGTTCACCCCGCCGATCGGGGTGTCATACGGCGAGACGATCTCGTGCGCCCCGGCCTCCAACGCGATCGAGACCCCCGTCTCGGCGCCCAGGAACGCGTCCACCTGACCCGACTCGTAGGCCGGCGCCATGTCGGCGTACGGCAGGTTGACCAGCTCCACGTCGCTGTCGGGGTCGATCCCGTTCGCCCGCAACGTCAGCTTCAGCAGGATCTCCTGGGAGGAGCCGGCCGGGTAGCCGATGCTGGTCCCCGGCAGGTCCTCGGGCCCGGCGATCTCCGGGCCGCCGACGAAGCCGGAGCCGCCGTTGGCCGCCGAGCCGATGATCCGGATGCCCTCGCCGGCCGCCGAGCCGGCCAGCATCGAGGGCGCGCCGAGCACCGCGAAGTCGATCGCGCCGCTGGAGAGCGCGTTCTTGATGTCGGGCGAGTTGTCGAAGGTCGTGATCTGGTAGCTGACGCCCTCCTCGGCGAACCGCTCCATGAGGTACGGCTGGTACAGGTGCGGTTGGCTGCGCAGGGTGCCGATGGTGATGGTGTCCGACGAGCCGCCGTCCTCGCCCTTCGATGTGCCGCAGCCCGCCAGCGCGGCGGTCAGCAGCAGGCCGAGTGCGGCGGCCACGCCGGTCTTGGGCAGCTGGTGGTTCATGCGATCTCCGTGGGTCGTTGGGCGTGGTGCGGGCGCGGGCCGGCCAGGGTGGCGGCGGCGCCCAGGGCGAAGCGGAGCAGCGGCAGGTCATGGCCGGCGGGGCCCACCAGGCCGAGCCCGAAGGGCGGGTGGCCCGGGCCGGTGGCGGGCGCCGGCATGGTCAGGGCCGGCAGCCCGGCCAGCGAGGCCAGGCAGGTCAGCGGCAGGGTGCGGTCCCGGGCGGCGGCCAGCGCCTCGGGGTCGGCGAGCGGCGGGGCCGGGGTCGCGGTGGCCGGCAGCAGCAGCACCCGGTCCGCCAGCGCGGCCCGCAGGAACGCGGCCGCCTCCGCCAACGTGGCGCGCGCCGCCTCGTGTTGGGCCCCGGTGACGCCGGCGGCCCAGGCCATCCGGGCGGCCACCTCGCCGGACAGCGCCCCGGGATGCCCGGTGACCCAGGCACCATGCGTACGCCATGCCTCGAAGCCCTGCACCACGCGGAACGCCTCGAACCAGGCATCGCAGTCGCCATCGAGGTCCAGCGCCACGGCCCCCAGCGCCCCGGCCGCGCCCCGCACGGCCTCGGCGATCTCCGGCTCGGCCCGCGCGTTGAGCGCCGGCACGGTGACCAACGCGCGGGGCCAGCCGTCTCGTTGGGGAGCGTCCGGCAGCAGCGCCTCGGCCACCCGCAGCAGCGTCGCGCCGTCCGACGTCAGCCAGCCGACCGCGTCGAAGGACGGCGCCAGCGGCAGCAGCCCCGCCGTGTCCACCAGCCCGGTGCTGGTGCGCAGCCCCCACAGGCCCAGATAGGAGCCCGGCACCCGGATCGAGCCCGCCGTGTCGGTGCCAAGCCCCACCGCCGCCTCGCCCCTGGCCACCGCGACCGCAGGCCCGTTGGTCGAGCCGCCGGGCACCCGGCCCGGCGCTGACGGGTGCGCCGGCGTGCCCCAGCGCCCGCCGACGCCGCTGACGCTGTAGGCCAACTCGTCGGTCTGCGCGATGCCCACCAACGAGGCCCCCGCGTCGAGCAACGCGGCCACCGCGCTCGCGTGCCGCGTCTCGGGCGCCCGCCCGGCCAGGAACGCCGGAACCCCGGCGCCGACCGGCTGCCCGGCCACCGCGAACAGGTCCTTGACCGCGACGCCCAGGCCGTCCAAGGGACCCGGGGCGGCCGGCGCCACCAGCGGCGCGCCCACCACCCGCCACACCGAGGTGTCCAACGGCCTGGCCGGCGCGGTGACATGGGCGGCCGCGATCCGCCACCGGCCCCCGACCAGCCGCCACAGCTGCGTCTGGAGCCCGGGCGCCCCGGCGGGCGAGGCGACCTCGGCCACCAGCAGCGCCACCCCATCGGCCGGCAGCCGCACATGCACCCGCACCAGCCGCCGGTCGGGCGCCGCCGGCCGGGCGGCCCGGAACGCCGCGATGGTGGCGTGCCCGAGCAGCACCCCGGTCTGGTCGGCGCGCAGCGTCGCGTCGCCGGGCGCGAAGGCGGCGTCCAGCGCGGGCACGTCGTTGCCCAACAGGGCCCGGTCATAGGCGAGGAACGCCTCCCACAGACCTGGCGGCAGCGGTCCGTCACCGAGCACCTCGGGGGACCCTGAGGCACGGTCGGGATGCCACAGCGTGCTCATCGCGCACGCTCCAGAATCCGCCGGGCCACCGGGCCCGGCGCGTCCTCGACCGCGAAGTCCGCCACCCGCAGCTCCCCGTGGACCCCGGCGACCAGGTCCACGGCCTGCGAGACCTGGAAGTCGGCCGCCGCGCTCAGATACAGGTACGCCTGCCGGGCCTCAAGACCCGAGACCGCGCCCAGCAGCGCCACCGCGTTGCGCACACAGCGCCGCAGCGCCTCGTTGAGGTCGGCGTCCAGGCCGGTCGGCACCAGCAGCCCGTGCCCGGCGGCGAACGGGCCCCGCACCCCGGCGAGTTCCTCGGCCACCAGCTCGCGCGGCAGCAGGTCCACGGCGAGCTGGGCGCGCAGCGGCGCCTCGAACGCGGTCAGCGCCACCTCGCCGTTGCCCTGCGCGTAGTGCGGGTCCCCGACGTAGAGCAGCGCCTCGGGCACCTGCACCGGAAGGAAGAGCGTGGACCCCGGGGTGAGCAGCCGGATGTCGACATTGCCGCCGTGCGGCCCCGGCGGAACCGAGTTGGCCCGGGTCGCGGTGTCCGTGGCCACGCCCACGATGCCCAGAAACGGAGCCAGCGGGAAACTCACATGCCCGGTCGGGGCGTTCGGGTCCCGCCGCTCGGGCAGCGTGCCCAGCCAGCGGCCACCAGGACCGGCCGTCACGGAACAGAACGTGTGGTAGTCGCCGCCCAGTTGGGGGTCGCCGGCCAGCACCCCGCGCCCGTGGCGGGTGGAGATCACCCCGTAGGGCGCGCGCAGTTCGAGCCGTTCGGTGCGCACCGCCAGCAGGTCCCCGGGGCGCGCGCCGGCCACGGCGATCGGGCCGGTCACCACGTGGGGGCCGTCCTCGGGGGAGCGGCGCCCCCGCGCGGTGATCTCGACGGCGTCCGCGAGCACCTGCCCCGGCTCGACCCCGTACCGGCCGAAGAACGCCACCGGGTCCGAGCCCTGGTCGGCGAGGATGCCCTCGTGGCTGACGGTGTCCACCACGATCCGCTCGCCCGGGGACACCACCGCGACCGGCTTGTCCCCGGCGCACGGCAGCCGGCCCCAGAGCACGTGCTCCGGGTCGGCGGGCAGGTAGTCGATGCCCGTGGGAAGCCGCTCGCCCCGCTGGAGAACGGGGAAGGCCCCCGCTGCCGTTGTCGCCGTCACCGCTGCTCGCGCCCCCTGAAGTCCCGGTGGTGGACGGTCGTGGTGATTGGTCTGACCATCCGATGTCCTGGCCACAGTGGGGGGCGTGGCCGGTCGAAGTCCAGGGTGGGCGAGCAGACGTCACGCCCCTTTTACGTGGCCGAAACGCCGCCCCCGGAACGGGCGTTGTGGCAGCTCAGCGCGAAACACGCCGGATACGGACGCTTCTCGGCCAACCCCGACCGGGTCCGTCAACACGCCTTGCGGCGCGGCGAATCGGGGTGGTACTCATTGGTCAGACCACCGGGCCGACCCGGCTCCGCTGGTTCGGGCCCGAGGGGTCCCATTCTCGAAGGGGGGAGCCGCCGATGAGCTTCGCGTCCATTCCGCCGATGGTGCGCCGCTCGCGCAGCGTGGGCGCCGAGGTGGCCGCCCACCTGGAGCGGCTGATCACCAGCGGCGAGTTGCGGGCCGGGGACCGCCTGCCCGCCGAGCGGGACCTGGCTGCCAGCCTCAACGTCTCCCGGGCCTCGCTGCGGGAGGCCATGTTCGAGCTGGAGTCCAAGAAGCTGATCGAGCGCCACCAGGGGCGCGGCAGCGTGGTCGCCGAGCAGCCCGAGGGCGTCAGCCAACTCTACGAGGGGCTCTCGGAGTTGGATGTGGAGATCGCCAACGCCACGGAGCTGAGAGATCTGGTGGAGCCCCGGATAGCCCAGCTGGCGGCGGTGCGGGCGGCCGACTCCAACCTCCTGTCCCTGGAGGAGGTGCTGGCCCGCTCGCACGAGGAGCTGAGCCCCGAGGAGTCGCTGGCGCTGGACGTCGAGTTCCACACGCTGCTGGCCCACGCCGCGCAGAACCCGCTGCTGGTGACGCTCTGCACCATGACCACGGACTGGACGCGGCGGACCCGCGAGCTGTCCCACCGGACGCTGGAGGGTCGGCGGATATCGGTGAGCGGCCACCGCGCGATCTTTGACGCGGTGGTCGCCCGCCGAGCGGTGCCGGCCGGCGCCGCGATGGAACGTCACCTGCGGGAGATACGCGAGGTCAGCTCCCGCGCCTGAGGCACGCGCCCCAGGCGCGCCGGGGTGCCGCCCCCGCCCAGGGACTTGGGTCTCCAGTAGGGGGAGACACGAAGGTGGGGACATGGACGGTGACACGCTCTACAGCATCGACACCTTCGAGACCGACGGGCTGGAGCGTCTCGAACTCCTCCACCAGGCGGACAACCTGGCATCGTGCCGGGTCGCACAGAAGAGCCGCTACGACTTCGCCACCGTCCTGCCCGCGGCGCCGCCCACCTTCCCCCGCGATGGCCACCCGCACATACGGCGCGCGCGTACCTGCGATCCTCCCGGCTTCCGCCGATCGGCTTCAGGCCGCATACGCCGCGAGGGGCTCGGGGCCTTCGACGGGGTGGCCGCGTTCGAAGCGAGCCCCCGCACGGACCGGAGCGACGCGGTGGGGTACGTTCACAGCCCGCCAGCGGGCCTGGGCCGCCCCACCCCGACCGGAGGTCATCCTGATGTTCCCCGCGCGTGTACTCGCCGTCGCCCGGCCGGCTCTGGTGGTTCTCGCCCTGTCCGGCTGCTCTTCCTGGGTCTGCGCCGACACGACGGCGGAGCGCGGTGAGGCCGGTGTCAGGGTGCGGGTCGTGGACACGGACGGGCAGCCCCTCGGCGTCACCGCCGCGATCGTTGACTGGAGCGTTGAGCCCCACCCGCAGGTGCCATCCGAAGGTGACCGGGTCCACTTCCGCTTCCGCTTCGACGGCGCCGACGCGTACTCCGATCCCGCAGTGGACGCCTGCGCGGTCGACAGGGAGCGCGTGACGTTGGGGTGTCAGACGGTCTCCTCGTCCCAGGCGTTCGGGCCGGCCGACGATCCCCTCACGGGCGACGACTGGCTCGTCGTCGAGCACCCCGAGCGGGTTGACGGAGTGCTGTTGATCCCCAATGACCAGTCCTACGCCCGACGCACCTGCGAAGAGGACAGCAAGGACGGTGGCGGGACGCATCCCCCGAAACCACCCAGCAGGGGGGACCAGCTGTAGGGAGTTCGGGGCGGTTGAGCGCGCGAGGCACAGGTCTGCCGGCGCCCCGGCGTTCGCGCTGGGTGGTGGCCCAGTGGGGCGTTGGTCAGCGTGCGCCTGGATGTGCCGTGCCGGGACGGTCCGCCGTGCCGGGCGTCCGGACGCGACGGGAGGGGCCTCGCGGCCTGGGGGCCGCGAGGCCCCTCCCGTTCGCCCGGTCAGGGCCGCAGGTCGAAGACGCCGTAGCCGAAGCCGGCCGCCGCGATCCCGTCCGGGCCCACCGTGACGCCCTCGCCCAACACCAGCCGCGCCGTGGCCATGTCCGGCCGGGGCAGCGGGTGTTCGGCGCGCTCGCGGCGCGGGTTGACGACCACCAGGAAGCGGTCACCCCGCAGATACACCAGCGGGTAGCCGGTGTGGAAGACCTCGACCCCACACCGCGCGCCCAGCTCCGCGTGCGAGCGGCGCAGCGCGATCAGCCGCCGCACCAGGTGCAACAGCGAGCCCTCGTCGGCCCGTTGGGCCGCCACGTTGGGCCGCTGCGGGTCGGGGTCGATCGGCAGGTAGATCTTGTCGGCCGGCGCCGTGGAGAAGCCCGCGTTGGGGGAGCCGTCCCACTGCATCGGGGTGCGCGAGCCGGCCCGGTTGTAGCGCGGGCCCAGCCGGCTGCCCTCGTGGTCCGGCAGGTCCGGGATGTAGCGCATCCCGATCTCGTCGCCGTAGTAGATCGCCGGCAGCGTCGGCCAGGTCAGCTGGAAGGCGAACGCGGCCGGCAGCTGCTCGGCGGTGCGCGTGCCGCAGGCCAGCCGGGAGAAGTCGTGGTTGGCGCTGGGCAGGGTGACGAAGCCCTGGTCGCCGACGACCGCGTTCACCGACTCGAAGGCGCTGACGAAGGTGCCGGCCGACGCCAGGCCCCGCTCGTCGAAGTAGCAGTGCTCCTGCGTCCAGTGCTCGGCCACCGTGCCCTCGCCGTTGTTCCACAGCGAGCGCAGCGGCAGCCCGTCCGAGGGGCCGCCGAACTGGAGGAAGAAGTCGGAGTGGAAGCCGGCCGGCACCGAGACGGAGGGGTCGCCCCACTCGGCCAGCAGCGCCGCGTGCGGGTGGGCGTCGTCCAGCCAGCGGCGCAGCTCGGTCCACAGGGTGCCGGTCTCCTTCATCCCCGGGTCGTCCTTGACCAGCGAGTGCGCCATGTCCACGCGGAAGCCGGCCAGCCCCAGGCCCAGCCAGTGGTCCATCACCTCCCGCAGCGCGGCCCGGTTGGCCTTCGGGCCCGGCGCGTCCACCGGCTGCCGCCAGGGCTCGTCCGGGTTGGTGCGGGCGTAGCCGAAGTTCAACGCGGGCTGGCTGTCGAAGAAGTTGGGCAGGTAGCCGCCCGGCCGGCTGCCCGGCGAGGTGACGAAGCCCTTGGGCAGCTCCTCGTCCATCCGCTCGGTCCAGATGTAGCGGTGGTCGTCCGGGTCGTCGACGGCCCGCTGGAACCAGGGGTGCTGGTCGGAGGTGTGCCCGGCGACCAGATCGAGCATGACCCGGATCGAGCGCCGCGCCGCCGCCTCCACCAGCTCGGCCAGCTGCTCCTCCGTGCCGTAGCGCGGCGCCACCCGCAGATAGTCCGACACGTCGTAGCCGGCGTCGTTGAACGGGGAGGCGAAACACGGGTTGAGCCAGACCGTGTTGACCCCGAGCCACGCCAGATGGTCCAGGTGCTCGGTGATCCCGGCGAAGTCGCCGATGCCGTCGCCGTTGGAGTCGGCGAAGCTCTGCGGATAGATCTGGTAGAGGACGGCGTCGGCCAGCCAGCTGGGAGCGGGGCGGAACGGCGACATGCGGGGACGACCTTTCGTGCGGGTGCGGGCCGCGTCGCGCGGCGGTCTCGGACGTTCGACACGGTTTCAGACGTTCCATGGAAACCCGACGATCAACGCCGATCAACCCACTCCCCGATGGCCCGCCGCGCGTCAGCCCTTGACCGCGCCCGAGGTCAGGCCCGAGACCACCGCCCGGCGGAAGACCAGCACCAGCAGCGCGATCGGCAGCACCGAGACCGTCGCGGCAGCGAAGATCGTGCCGTAGGGAACGGTGAACGTGGAGCCGAAGAGTGCCACGCCCACGGGCATCGTCCGGTAGCTGTCGGCGGTGTTGAGGGTCAGCCCGATCAGGAACTCGGTCCAGCAGGCCGTGAAGGTGAAGATCGCCGCCGTGAACATCCCGGGCAGCGCCTGCGGCAGGATCACGCCCAGCACGGTCCGCACCGGGGAGGCGCCGTCCACCCAGGCGACCTCCTCCATCTCCTTGGGGATCTGGAGGAAGAAGTTCCGAAGAATCCAGATCGCGAACGGGATGTTGAGCGCCGTGTAGACGAGGATGAGGCCCTGGTAGCTGTTGAGCCAGCCGATCTCCCGCATCAGCAGGAACAGCGGCGCGGCCAGCGCGATCGTCGGGAAGAGCGAGATCATCAGCAGCGCGATCATGATCGGCGACTTGCCGCGCAGCGGCAGCCGCGCCAGCGCGTAGCCGGCGAACGCGCTCAGGCTCAGCACCAGCGCGGTCGCCAGCAGCGAGACCAGCGCCGAGTTCAGCAGGTAGCGACCGAAGTTGTTGTTGGCGAACGCCTGCCGGTAGTTCTCGAAGGTCAGGCTCTCCGGCCAGGCCGTCGGCGGGGTGGCGCCCACCTCCTCCATCGGCTTGAGGGAGCTGACGGCCATCCAGTAGAGCGGGGCGGCCACGAACAGCGCGACCAGCAGCGCCGCCAGGTGCACCCAGCGGAAGTGGAAGCGGATACGGGGTCGGATCATGCCTGCGTCTCCTCGTCGCCCACCCGGGCCTTGAAGGCCCGCAGGAAGATCAGACAGCCCACCAGCACCAGCGCCGCCGTGCTGGCCGCCACGGCGGCGCCGGGGCCGAAGTCCAGGTTGGTGAACATCACCTGCCAGCCCAGCAGCGCCAACGACTCGGTGGCGTCGCCCGGGCCGCCGCCGGTGAGCACGAAGGGCAGGTCGAAGATGCCGAAGGCCTGGAGGATGCGGAACAGCACCGCGATCACCAACGCCGGCCGCAGCAGCGGGAGTCGGACCTTCCAGAACGCGGTCCACGCGTTGGCCCCGTCCACCCGGGCCGCCTCCACCACGTCGCTGGGCAGCATCATCAGCCCCGCCAACACGATGATCGCCACAAACGGAGTGGTCTTCCACACGTCGGCCGCCGCCATCGAGAGCACCGCCGGCGTGGGCGTGCCAAGGAACTGGAACGGCGTGCCGGTCAGCGCCTCGGTCAGCGCGGTGAGCACCCCGTAGACGCCGTTGTACATGTACGCCCACAGCTGGGCCGAGACCACCGTGATCATGGCCCAGGGCAGCAGCAGCAGCGCCATCATCCAGCCCCGGCCGCCGGAGAGCTGCTCCAGTACGAGGGCGATCAGGGTGCCCAGCACCAGCTCGGCGACCACCGTGCCGATGGTGTAGAGCACGGTGAAGACCAGCGCGTGGCGCCAGCGGTCGGACCTCAGCAGCAGCTCGTAGTGCTCGCCGGTGGTGCCGGAGAGCTGGAACCCGTCGGCGGAGACCGTCACATGGCTCAGGCTCATCGCCACCGAGAAGGCGATGGGGAAGAGGGTGATGGCGAGCACCACCAGCAGCGCCGGCGTGGCGAAGCCCCACCCCAGGCGCGCGAACTTCCGGTCCAGGCTGGAACGCCCGTCGGACTCCTGGGCCGTCGCCCGCCGGGGCTCGGTCCGCGCTGTGGCTCCGCTCATAGGGCCCGGTCCTCCAGTGCGCGTTGGATGTCGGCCGCCGCCGCCCGCAGCGCGCTCGCGGTGGAACCGGAGCCGGCCAGGGAGCCGTTGATGTTGGTGTAGATGCCGTGGCTGATCTGCGGGTAGCGCGGGGTGTGCGCGGGCCGGGCGACGATGTCCAGGTCGGCGGCGACCTCGAGCACGGGGTTCTCCCGCTGCAACTCCTCGTCGTGGAGAACCTCTTCGTTGGCCGGCAGGACCGAGTTCTGCGCCATCATCCGCTGGGCCTCGGGGCCGGTCATCCAGTCCATGAAGACGAGCGAGGCGCCGATCCGCTTGCTGTGCGGGTTGACCATCAGGTTCCAGCCGCCGGCAGCCGAGGGCCCGACCTCCTCGCCGCCCTCGAAGCCGGGCAGCGGCATCACGCCGACCCTGTCCACGATCTGCGAGGCCAGCGGGTCGTTGGCCATGCCCCAGCCGTGCGACCAGTTGCGGTGGAAGGCGGCCTCGCCCTCCACGAACGTCTGGAGCGACTGCTGCTCCTGGAAGCTGGTGGAGGCGGAGGGCACGACGCCGCTGTCCAACAGCTGCCGCATGAAGTCCAGCGCCTCGCGGTTCTCGGGGGAGTCGATGGCGGCCTCGGAGTCGTCCTCCGAAACGCTGCGGCCGCCGGCGGCGGCGGACAGTTCGGTCCAGTTGACCGTCAGACCCTCGTAGTTGGCCCACTGCCCGACATAGCCGTAGTCGACCTCGCCCTCGTCCTGGAGGAGCTTCGCCGTCTCGGCCAGCTCCTGCCAGGTGTCGGGGACCGGCAGGTCGTGCTTCTCCAGCAGGTCCTTGCGGTAGTAGAGGAAGCCGGAGTCCACATAGAGCGGCGCCGCCAGATGGGTGTCGCCGTACTCGGTGAGCCGGGAGCGTTCCTCCGGGTAGCGGTCCCAGAAGTCGTCGGGCAGGTGCTCGTCCAGCGGCATCGCCAGCTGCGCGTCGCCGAACTGCGCGGGCCAGACGAGGTCCCCGTTGTAGACGTCGATCGCGTCCGAGCCGCCGGTGATCTCGGTGGTGAGCGTCGCTCGCATGGTGTCGGTGTTGTTGGGCGCCGGCTGGAAGTCGACGTTGATCTCGGGATGGGCCTTCTCGAAGGCCGCGATCAGCTGCTCGGGAAAGCCCTCTGGTCCGAAGTTGATGGCATACCAGGTGATGTCGCCGCTGGCCGGACCGACCCTCCGGGGATCGACCGATGCCGCGTCGGCACCGGCCGATCCACAGGCGGTGGTGGCCAGTAGAACGGACACGGCCCAGAACGCCCTTGCGCTGCTGCCGATCGACGTACTCAGGACGTGCTCCCTCAGAAGACCCCGCGTTCCAAGGGCCTCAGAGTCCCGTGTCCTCCAGCACACACCAAGCTAAAAACGCGCTTATCGGAAATATTCACCGGAAAGGTCTCCGCGCGGTGGCGCACCGCGCGGAACGGTGCCGCTTCCGGGGCGGCACCCCCGGGTCGGGCCTCAGCGGGCGACGGCGTCCAGCTCGGCCAGCAGCGCGATGTTCAGCCCGAACGCCAGCCGGCACTCGCCCACCACGCGCTCCCGCTCGGCCTCGTCCACGGCTATCGCGTCCAGCGCCGCCCGGTACTCCCGCTTGAAGGCCGCCGGGTTGGGGACCTCGTCGAAGACGTAGAACCGCACGCCGTCGCCCCTGCGCTCAAGCCCCCAGGTCTTCTCGGCGACGCCGCGCACCACCTGGCCGCCGGAGAGGTCGCCGAGGTAGCGCGTGTAGTGGTGGGCGACATAGCCGCCCGGCCAGGTCTCGGCCACCTCGCGCACCCGCGCCGCGTACCGCTCGGTGGTGGGCAGCGCATGGACGGTGGCGCGCCAGTCGGCGCCGCCGTGCAGATGGTCGAGGTCGCGCTCCAGCGCGGGAACGCGGAACAGCTCGGGCCGCAGGAAGGGCCCGGCCACCGGGTCGGCGGCGAGCCGCTCGGCGCCCTCCTCCAACGCCCGGTAGACGAACCAGAGTTGCTCCGTGTACCGGCGGAAGGCGGCGATCCCCAGCCGGCCGCCCAGCAGGTCGTCCATGAAGGTGGAGTCGTGGGCCGCCTCGTGCTGGGCGTGCGAGGCCTGGCGGATCAGGGTGGAGAACGGGGCGGGGGTGGCGTCGAGAACGGTCACGCGTGACCTCCAGGGCCTCAGGGCGACGGGGCGCGGCGGAACGTCGCGCTCCGCCATACTGTCTACTTAGGCTTACCTAAGTCAAGAACTTGCCGACAGCCCGTCGGTAAAACCGCGCACCCGCGCGGGCGCGCTCAGGGCAGCGTCAGCACCTCGGCCCCGCCCTCCGTGACGACCAGGGTGTGCTCGAACTGGGCCGAACGCTTACGGTCCTTGGTCACCACGGTCCACTCGTCCGCCCACATCTCCCACTCATGCGTGCCCAGGTTGAGCATCGGCTCGATGGTGAACGTCATCCCCGGCAGCAGCACCGTGTCCGCGCCCGGGTCGTCGAAGTGCGGCACGATCAGGCCGGAGTGAAAGGCCGTGTGCACGCCATGCCCGGTGAAGTCGCGCACCACGCCATAGCCGAAACGTTTCGCATAGGACTCGATCACCCGGCCGATCACATTGATCCGCCGCCCCGGGCGCACCGCGCGGATCGCCCGGTCCAGCGCCTCCCGCGTCCGCTCCACCAGCAGTCGCGACTCCTCGTCCAGCGCCTCGGGGCCGCCCACCGGATACGTCGCGTTGGTGTCCCCGTGCACCCCGCCGACGAAGGCCGTGATGTCCAGGTTGACGATGTCGCCCTCGGCCAGCACCGTCGAGTCCGGGATGCCGTGGCAGATCACCTCGTTCACCGAGGTGCACAGCGACTTGGGAAACCCCCGGTACCCCAGCGTCGACGGGTAGGCGCCGTGGTCGCAGAGGAAGGCGTGCGCCACCGCGTCCAACGCGTCGGTGGTGACGCCGGGTTCGATGTGCCGAGCGGTCTCGGCCAGCGCCCGCGCCGCGATCCGGCCCGCCACCCGCATCCGCTCGATGGTCTCCGCGTCCTGCACGTCGGACCCGGTGTAACGGGCCGGGCCCGCCTGACCCACGTACGCGGGACGGGGAATGGCGGAGGGCACGGAGCGCCGAGGCGAGATCCTGCCGGGCTGAAGAAGTGACTGGCCAGACATGCGTCCGAGTCTACGGGCGGGCAGGATAAGGAACATGGCTCTCTTCAAGCGCAAGCCCAGCGGCAAGGCGGGCGAGTGGTACTACTGCCTGCGGCACGGGAAGGTCGAGGAGGGGCTGGAGTGCCCCGCCAAGGACCGGATGGGCCCCTACGCCAGCCGTGAGGAGGCGGCCCGCGCCATCGAGATCGCCAGGGACCGCGACGACAGCTGGCGCCAGGACCCCCGCTGGAACGACGACCCCGACCGCGCGGACCCCAACCGACCCGGGGGCCGCCGACCCGAGGGCGACGACCCAGGACCCTGGTGAACACCCGCCCGCCGAAGCGTCTCCCGGGCGTGAGCAACGCGACATCCGCCAGGGAAACGCGGCCGCCGGTGGCAGGATCGAGCGTATGACCACACGTGACGACTCCTCACCAGCCCGCCGCGACCCCTGGGAACTGCCCGACGTCTCCGATCTGACGATCGGCGTGCTCGGCGGCACCGGCGACCAGGGCCGGGGCCTCGCCTACCGGTTGGCCCGCGCCGGTCAGACGGTGATCATCGGCTCCCGCGCCGCCGAACGCGCCCAGGCGGCGGCCCAGGAGATCGGCCACGGCGTCGAGGGCGCCGACAACGCGGAGTGCGCCCGCCGTTCCGACGTGGTGATCGTGGCCGTTCCCTGGGAGGGGCACGCCCGCACCCTGTCCGCGCTCACCGCCGAGTTGGCCGGCAAGCTCGTCGTGGACTGCGTCAACCCGCTCGGCTTCGACAAGCGCGGCGCCTACCCGATCGTCCCCGAGGAGGGCAGCGCCGCCGAGCAGGCCGCCGCCCTGCTGCCCGAATCCCGGGTGACCGCCGCGTTCCACCACCTCTCGGCCGTCCTCCTCCAGAACCCGGAGCTGGAGAAGATCGACACCGACGTGATGGTCCTCGGCGAGGACCGCGAGGACTGCGCCACCGTGCAGGCCATCGCCCAGCTGATCCCCGGGATGCGCGGGGTCTTCGCCGGCCGGCTGCGCAACGCGCACCAGGTCGAGGCGCTGGTCGCCAACCTGATCGCCGTCAACCGCCGCTACCGGGCACACGCCGGCATCCGCCTCACCGACATCTGACCCGCCGGGGGAGAATGGCGGTCGTGTCCGGGCCCACCGGACACGACCGTCGCACCTCGCTCCCGGAAGGCCCGTCCATGGCAGCCCCGAACTCCGCCACCCAGGCGCGCCGGCTCAGCCGCTACGCGCTCCTGCTCTGCCTGCTGACCGTGGCGGCCGCCGTGATCTCGTTCGCCCGAGGCGACTGGTTCGGCATCATCTGGGTCCTGCTGGCCGGGGTCTCCTCCAACATGGCCTGGTACTACGCGCGTCGGGCCAGGTCCCAGTCCACCTGAGGGGCCTTCCGAGGCGGCCCCGGCCCCCGCCCGTCTCAGTGGAAGCTGTGCTCCTCCGCCGGGTAGGCGCCCTGGACCACGTCCTCGGCGAACGCCCTGGCCGCGTCGCCCAGCGCCGCCCGCAGCTGCCCGTACTGCTTGACGAAGCGCGGCAGCCGGCCGCCCGGCCACTCCGTCATCCCCGCCATGTCCGTCCAGACCAGCACCTGCGCGTCACACTCGGGCCCCGCGCCGATCCCGACCGTCGGGATGTAGAGGCTGCGCGTCACCTCGGCGGCCAGCTCCGCCGTCACCAGCTCCAGCACCACGGCGAACGCGCCCGCGTCCTGCACGGCCTTGGCGTCCCGCAGCAGCTGCGCCGCCGCCTCGTCGCCCCTGCCCTGCACCGGGTGGCCGCCGAACGCGTTGACCGACTGCGGGGTCAGCCCCACGTGCGCCATCACCGGGATGCCCGACTCCACCAGCAGCCTGATCTGGTCGGCCGAACGCTCGCCGCCCTCCAGCTTGACCGCGCCGACCCCGGCCTCCTTGACCAGATGGGTGGCGCTGCGCAGCGCCTGCACCGGGCCCTCCTGGAACGAGCCGAACGGCAGGTCCCCCACGATCAGCGCCCGCCGGGTGCCCCGCACCACGGCCGCCGCCAGCATCGTCATCTCCTCCAGGGTGACCGGCACCGTGGAGTCGTACCCCAGGGCCGTGTTCCCCATCGAGTCGCCCACCAGCATCACGGGGATGCCGGCCTCGTCGAAGACGGAGGCGGTCATCGCGTCGTAGGCGGTGAGCATGGGCCACCGCTCGCCGCGCCGCTTGGCCGCCGCGATGTCCCTGACCGTGATCCTGCGGCTGCTCTTGCCGCCGTAGAGCCCTGTGCGCTCCGCTGTGGCGGACGGCGCCTGGGCAGGAGTGGCTTGCGTCATCACGCTGCTCCTGTTCTCGTGATCTCGAAGCGCCTCAAGCGGCGTCCCCGGACTCCTTCCAGCATCGCACCGACCGGCGCGGGCGGGAAGTGGGGGGTGAAGATCGCGGCTGATATAACGGGAACCCCGCGCCGCGCCTCGACCGTCCTCCCTTGCGAGGCCCCGCGCGGGTGGGTGCGCGGAGCCCGGACAGCGGCGGCAACCCGGCGGCGACGACCCCGGCGGCAAGGACCCGGACTAAGGCACGATCGGTCAGCGAGGGCGCGAATGGCACAGCTGGACACCCCGACGCCGCGCGGAGGAGCGTCGGCCGACGGGCCGAACGGCGCCGACGGGGCGGGGACCAGGACACCGCGCTGGAGCGACCGGACCGGCCGCTGGCGGCGCGGCCTGTGGCCGGCCGGCCTGGCCCTCGCGCTGGCGCTGCTGCTGACCCTGCACTCCCGACTGCCCAACCGGATCGGCAACGTCGGCAGCCTGCTGGAGACGTTCCTCCCGTGGTGCGGGCTGGCCGTCCCGGTGCTCGCCGGCTGCGCGCTGCTGCGCCGCTCGGCGACGGCGCTGGTCGCGCTGCTGGTGCCGGCGCTGGTGTGGACCAACCTCTTCGGCGGGCTGCTGCTGGACAAGACCGCCGGCGGGGGCGAGTTGATGGTGGTCAGCCACAACGTGGACGCCGACAACGCCGACCACGCCGGCACCGCCCGCCAGATCTCGGAGAGCGACGCCGACGTGGTCGCGCTCCAGGAGGTGCCGCAGCGGGCGCTCCGCACCTACGAGGCAGAGCTGGCCGACGCCTACCCGTACCACGCGGTCGAGGGCACCATCGGGCTGTGGAGCCGCTACCCGCTGGACGACGTGGCGCCGGTCGACACCGGGATGGGCTGGACGCGGGCGCTGCGCGGCACGGTCAACGCCGAACGCGGGCCCGTCGCCGTCTACGTCGCCCATCTCCCTTCGGTGCGGGTGCAGTTCAGGGCCGGGTTCACCGCCGAGCGGCGGGACCGCTCGGCCGAGCTGCTCGGCGAGGCCATCGCCGCCGAGCGGGTGGACCACGCGGTGCTGCTCGGCGACCTCAACGGGACCATGAACGACCGGGCCCTCGCCCCGCTCACCTCGCAGCTGCGCTCCACCCAGGGCGCGGCCGGGGCGGGCTTCGGCTTCAGCTGGCCGGCGAGCTTTCCGATGGCCAGAATCGACCAGATCCTGGTGCGTTCCCTGGAGCCGGTGTCCTCCTGGACGCTGTCGGCGACCGGAAGCGATCATCTGCCGGTCGCGGCCCGGGTGGACTTCTAGGGCGCGTGTCGCGGGGCCGGTTCCGTCGCTAGGGCGTGCGACGGCAGCCGGCGAGGAGGACGGCGACCATGCGTCTGGCGTCGGCCTGGTCGTATTCGGGGCCGGTGATGCAGAGGTTTCCGATGGCGCGCATGAGCCGGTAGGCGCTGAGGTCGGGGACGAGTTCGTCGTCGGCGGCGCAGGCGTCGAGCAGCGTCGCGCAGGCCGGGACCAGGGTGTCGAGCATGAGGGCGTGGAGGTTCTCCATCCCCGGATCGTCGGACCCCAGGGCGGCACCGAGGCCGTGCTTGGTCACCAGGAAGTCCACGAACGCGTCCGCCCAGCCGGTCAGGGCGGCGAACGGGGAGGCCGACTCCTCCAGGAGTTGGGGCGCGAGTGCGGCGCAGGTGTCGATCTGGTGCCGGTAGACGGCGGTGACGAGGTCCGCCCGGGTCGGGAAGTGGCGGTAGATCGTCCCGACGCCGACGCCGGCGCGTTCGGCGATGTCGCGGATGGGGGCCTGGACGCCCTGATCCACGAAGGCCGCCGACGCTGCCGCCAGCACGGCGCCGCGCGTCCGTGCCGCCTGCGCCTGGCGTACTCCGACCGACTCCGGCACGAGAACCTCCCTTTGCTCGCGGAACAATGTTCCGCTACTTTGGCGGAACGCCGCTCCGCCAAAGTATGGCAGGGCGCCCCCTGGAGAAAGCACAGGTACCCCATGCCTTCCCTTCGCCTCGACCAGCGGATCGTCGCGGTCAAGCCCATCGTCGTTCCCGCCCCGGGGCGCGGCATGGATCTCCGGGTGAAGGTCACCGCCCCCCAGTCGGGCCGGGACCTTCCCGTCATCGTGTTCTCCCACGGCAACGCGTGGTCCATGGACGGATACGAACCCCTCGTCGACCGGTGGGCGGCCGCCGGGTTCGTCGTCGTGCAGCCCACCCACCTGGACTCCCGCCGCAACGGCATCACGTGGGACGACCCGCGTTTCGCCACCATCTGGCGCGTCCGGATCGCCGACCTCCACGCCGTTCTCGACCATCTCGGCGACATCCTTCTCCAGGCGGGCGATCTGGAGAACCGCGTCGACCGTGGCCGCGTCGCGGTCGTCGGCCACTCCTGGGGCGCGCAGACCGCCGGCACGCTCCTCGGCGCGCGCGTGCTCGACGCCGAAGGGACTCCCGGAGAGGACTTCTCCCACCCGGCGGTCTCGGCCGGTGCGCTCATCGCCGCGACCGGAACGGGCGACACGCTCACCCCGTTCGCCGCCGAACACCTTCCGTTCATGCGGCCGGACTTCTCCACCATGACCGCTCCGGCCCTGGTCGTCGCGGGCGGCAGGGACCAGTCCCAGCTCTCCACCCGGGGGCCGGAGTGGTTCACCGACGCCTATCACCTCAGCCCGGCGCCGAAGAGCCTGCTCACCATCGCGGAGGGCGAGCACACCCTGGGCGGCCTCGCCGGCGAGACGGTCACCGACACCACCGACGAGGACCCCGCCCGCGTCGCCCTCGTCGCCGAAGCGATCTCCGCCTACCTCGGCGACGCCCTCAAGCTCGACGGCGCGGCGTGGGCCGCACTCAACGACGCCGTCGCGGCGGCCGGCGACGGCACGTGGAGCGTCACCAGCAAGTGAACGGGCCGGGTCGCGCTCTCGCCCCGGCCGGTCGCCCCCGTTCGTCGCCGTTGGTGCTCGTTGTCTCGGTTTTCCTCCGATTGATTTACTTTTGAGGGAGATCCCGACGCCCGCAGTCCCGACGCCTGGAGGAACGGCATGGCGCGCACCCGGTTCGCCCCCGATCGCGGGCTGACCCGACGCATGGGCCTCACCATGTTTCTGATCGGGCTCCTCTACGTGGTCTTCGTCGGCGTGTTGATCGCGGCCTTCGGCGAGGCATGGCCGCTGATCCTGGTCCTCGCCGGCGGGCTGTTCTTCGTCCAGTTCTGGTTCAGCGACCGGATCGCCGCCTACAGCATGGGCGCCCGCGAGGTCACGCCCGAGCAGGCGCCGGAGCTGCACGGCGCCGTCGACCGGCTCTGCGCGCTCGCCGACATGCCCAAGCCGAAGGTCGCCATCGCCGACACCGACGTGCCCAACGCGTTCGCCACCGGCCGCAGCCAGAAGAAGTCCATGGTCTGCGCCACCACCGGGCTGCTGCGCCGTCTTGAGCGGGACGAGCTGGAGGGCGTGCTGGCGCACGAGCTGTCGCATGTGGCGCACCGGGATGTCGCGGTGATGACGGTGGCCGCGTTCCTCGGCGTGCTGGCCGGGCTGATCACCCGGATCGCCCTGTGGAGCGGGCTGACCCGAGGCGGTCGGAACAATAACAATGTGCTCTTTCTGCTGATCCCTCTGGTCAGCGCCGTGGTCTATGTGATCAGTTTCCTGCTCACCCGGCTGCTCTCCCGCTACCGCGAGCTGTCCGCCGACCGCACCGGGGCGCTGCTCACCGGCCGGCCCTCGGCGCTGGCCTCGGCGCTCACCAAGGTGTCGGGGCAGATGGCCCGCATTCCGACCAGGGACCTGCGGCAGGCCGAGCCGTTCAACGCGTTCTACTTCGCGCCCGCGCTCTCCGGCGACGGGCTGAGCCGGCTGTTCTCCTCGCACCCGACGCTGGAGCAGCGGCTGGACCGGCTGGGCCGGCTCTCCCAGGAGCTGGGCCGGCCCTGAGGGCGCGGCAAGGAAACCCGGCGGGAAAAACGGCAGAAGGGGAAACGTTCGTGGGCTTTCTCGACGCGATCCTGGGCCGGCGCAAACCGGTCAAACCCGATCTGGACCAGCTGTTCGCGGTCCCCTCGGCCGCCGTCACCCTCGCCGCCGGCGGCGGCTTCACGCCCACGGGAGCCGGCTCGGTCTGCTTCGCCAGCGTGGAGGGCGGTGCCTTCACCCGGGTGCGGGACGAGGTGCACGAGCTGCTCGACGCCGATCTCGACCCGAACCCGAACGCCGACCCGGACGCCGAGACGGGCCACCCCGTCGAGTTCAGCCAGGACGACTACGGCTACACCTGGCTGCTGGCCCGCCACCCGGCCGAGGAGTTGAACGCCCTGGTCAACGACCTGCACGCGGTCAACACCCTGCTGAAGGACGCCGGATTCGGGCCCCAACTGCTGTGCTCGCTGGTCGGGTTCCGCGACCCCGAGGGCCGCTCGCTGGCGCTGGTCTACCTCTACAAGCGCGGCACCTTCTACCCGTTCGCGCCGCTGCCCGGCGCGAAGGAGCGCCGGGACAACGGGCTTGAGCTGCGGGTGCGCGCCCTGCTCGCCGACGACCTGCGGGTGGAGGAGGACCTCTCCCGTTGGTTCCCGGTCTGGGGCGCGCCCGGCCTGTGAGGCGGAACGGTGGCCCGCTCGCGAGGTGCGAGGAGCGGGCCGCCGTTCGCGCGCGTTACGCGGTGTGCAGGGTCAGCCCGTAGGCGCCCAGGATCTCGTTGACCGGCTGGTACCAGGTCTCACCGCCGCTGGAGCAGTTGCCCCAGCCGCCGGAGGTGACGCCCTGGGCCTGGTCGCCGCTGATGTAGGCGCCGCCCGAGTCGCCGGGCTCGGCGCAGACGCTGGTCTTGGTCATCTCGCGGACGACCGTTCCGTCGCTGTAGTTGACCGTCTCGTTCTTGGCCAGCACCGAGCCGCAGTGCCAGCCGGTGGTCGAACCGGAGCGGCAGATCGAGGCGCCGATCGGGGCCTCGGCCGAGCCGCGCACCAGCTGGTCGGGGGCGGCGCCCCAGCCGAGCACCACCGGCTCGGTCCACCAGCCGCTGCCCACGCTCACCCAGGCGTAGTCGTTCTCCGGAAACGAGGAGCCCTGGAACTGCCCGATGTGCGAGCGGTCCCAGCCGAACACGTCCTGCCCCTGTCCGCCGCAGTGGCCGGCGGTGACAAAGCCGCCGTGCACCGAGAAGCCGATGGAACAGCGGACGTTGCCGGTGTAGTACGGGTCGCCGCCCACGGTGCCGGCGGCGAAGGTGGACGGGGCCTCCGGAACGGTGCCGGCCGCGACCGGCCCCGCCTGCTCGGCGGCGGCCAGGAACTCCACCACCTCGGCCGAGGACTCCTGGCCCTCGACGACGTCGACCACCACGCTGTTGACGCGCGGGTCGACCCGCCAGCTGGCCACCGCGTCGGGCGCGCCGGCCTCGTCGGCGAGCGCGTCGATCGAGGCGAGGGCGGCGTCGAGGGTCGCCGCGTCGTGCTCGACGAGGGCGGTCTGGGCGCCGGTGGCCTCGACCTCGGCCGCGGCCGCCGCGTCGGTGACGGCGACCACCAGCGCGCCGCTGGCCGGGTCGAACCAACTGCCGCCGAACGCCGAGCCAGCCGCCTGCCGGGCGTCTGGCGCGAGTTCGGTGGCGGCGGCCTCGTCGGCGAGCCGCTCGACGGCCTGCGCCTCGGTGAGGCCGAAGGTCTGCTGGAGGGCCGTCAACAGGCCCTCGGACGCGACCGGTTCGGCGGTGGGGTTGGCCGCGCTCGCGGAGGCGGCGGCCGCCGATGTGCCGGCCAGCGCGCCGACGACCAGCAGTGCGGACAGGCCAAGGCGAATGCCGGGCTTACGTCTCATGTGGGGGTACTCCTTTGATGCTCTACCTGTGAGGGGGTGGAACAGCAAAGGACGGGAGCGCTCTCACCTCTGCGGGGGAGAGCGTACGGTCATGCCATGCACATGTCTAGACCAAGTGCGCCAACGAACTTCCGGCGGGGGCGGACGACGGTCAACGCCCCTCGCGCCACCCGTTGGTGATCGGCAGCCTGCGGTCCTTGCCGAAGCCCTTGGGCGAGATCTTGGTGCCCGGCGGGTACTGCCGCCGCTTGTACTCCGCGCGGTCCACCAGCCGCAGCACCTCGGTCACCAGCTCGGGCGCGTACCCCGCCGCCACGATCTGCGACCAGCCCTGGTCCCGGTCCACATACCGCTCCAACACCGCGTCCAGCGTGTCGTAGTCCGGCAGCGAGTCCGTGTCCACCTGGCCCGGGCGCAGCTCGGCGCTCGGCGGCTTGACGATCGAGTTCTCCGGGATCGGCGGCGTCTCGCCCCGCGCGGCCGCCGCCTCGTTCCGCCAGCGCGCCAGCCGGTAGACGCCCGTCTTGTAGAGGTCCTTGATCGGGCCGTAGGCGCCGACCGAGTCCCCGTAGAGCGTCGAGTAGCCGACCGCCAACTCGCTCTTGTTGCCCGGCGCCAGCACGATGTGGCCCTCCTGGTTGGAGACCGCCATCAGCAGCGTCCCGCGCAGCCGCGACTGGAGGTTCTCCTCGGCCAGCCCGGTCAGCCCCACCTGCTCCATGTACGCGTCGAACATCCCGCCGATCGGCACCGTCCGCAGGTTGAGCCCGGTCCGCCGCGCCAACTCCCGCGCGTCGTCCACCGAGTGCTCCGAGGAGTAACGCGAGGGCATCGCCAGCCCGAACACCCGCTCGGCGCCCAGCGCGTCACAGGCGATCGCCGCGCAGAGCGCCGAGTCGATCCCGCCGGAGAGCCCGAGCAGCACCGAGGGGAAGCCGTTCTTCTCCACATACGCCCGCACCCCGGTGACCAGCGCCCGGTACATCTCCTCCGCGTCGTCGAGACGCTCGGCCTCGCCGCCCGGATACGCCGGGGCGTAGGCGGGCAACGGCTCGGCCGTCAGCGTCAGATGGTCGATCGTCATCCCGTCCTCGACCCGGCCGGCCGGCGGCTCCTCGGTCGCCGCCGGCAGCGTCAGGTCCAGCAGCAGGCACTCCTCGGCGAACTGCGGGCCCCGCGCCAGCACCGCGCCGTCCCGGTCGACGACCAGCGAGTCCCCGTCGAAGACCAACTCGTCCTGCCCGCCGACCATCGCCAGATACGCCAACGCGCAGCCGGCCTCCTGGGCGCGCTTGCGGACCAGGTCGAGGCGGGTGTCGTCCTTGGCTACCTCGTAGGGCGAGGCGTTGATCGCCAGCAGCAGCCCCGCGCCCGCCGCCCTGGTCGCCGGCACCCGGCCGCCGTCCTGCCACAGGTCCTCGCAGATCGCCAGCGCCACGTCCACGCCCCGCACCCGCACCACCGGCAGCGTGTCGCCCGGCACGAAGTACCGGTACTCGTCGAACACCCCGTAGTTGGGCAGATGGTGCTTGGCGAAGGTGAGCGCGACCCGGCCCTCGTGCAGCACCGCCGCCGCGTTGCGGGGCGAGCCGGCCGGCTGCCCCAGGTGCTCGCGGGCGTGCTCGGTGCGGTCCAGATAGCCGACCACCACCGGCACCCCGCCCAGGCCCTCGGCCGCCAGCCGCTCGGCCAACTCGCCCAGCGCGCGCCGGCTGGCGGCGGCGAACGAGGAGCGCAGCGCCAGGTCCTCGACCGGGTAGCCGGTGAGCATCATCTCGGGGAACGCCACCAGATGGGCGCCGTGCTCCACGCCGTGCCGGGTCCAGCGCAGCACCGCTTCCGCGTTGCCGGCCAGATCGCCGACCCTCGCGTCGATCTGGTTCAGGGCGAGTCGTAGCTGAGGCATGGTGGCGAGTGTAATCGTCCAACTGACGCGATATGGGGCGGCGGGAGCGGCGGCGGCCGTCCGGTTCCGGCCGTTGTGGCGACCCGTGCCCGCCTCGTCACCTGCGGTGATCCCCCGAGTGCTGGGGCGTTTCGGCCATCGTCCGCCGGAATGTCCGATTGCCGCACCTGCGGTCGGGGCAGAGCTTGGGGGCGCCGGCAACACGCGGACAACACCCGGACACCGTCCGGACTGAGGGGAGCGGCCATGCCGCAGGACGTGCGGTTCTTCCTGCCGTTCGAGACCCGGACCAACCCCTCGGCCGAGCGGGCGCGGGCCCACCACCTGGCCTGGGTGCGGACCCATCGGCTGGTCGCCGACGGCTCCCCGCTGCGCGCCTACGCCGACTGGCGCCTCACCGACCTGGCCGCCCACGCCTACCCCGACGCCGCCCCCGAGGACCTGGAACTGGCCACCGACGCGGTCTGCCTCGGCTTCCCCCTCGACGACCAGTTCGACGGCGAGTTGGGGCGCCGCCCGGAGCGCGTCGCCCGGCTCACCACCGCCCTGGCCGCCGTCGCCTACCGCCCGCCCGGCGCGCCCCCCGCCCTCGACCTGCCGCTGACCCGCGCCTACGCCGACATGTGGCGGCGCGCCGCCGACGGCATGTCACCGGCGTGGCGCGAGCGCGCGGCGCGCAACCTCACCCGCTTCTTCCGCTCCTATGTGCGCGAGGCGCGCAACCGCCTCTCCTCCGCGCCCCTGGACGAGCACGCCTACCTCGCGGTGCGTCGACAGGCGGTGGGCACCGCGCCCTGCTTCGACCTGATCGAACGCGCCGGCCGGTTCGAGGTCCCGGCCCGCGCCTACTGGAGCACCGAGGTGCAGATCCTCACCCGCTGCGCCGGCGACGTGATCTTCCTCTGCAACGACGTCCACTCCCTGGAGCGCGAGGAGGCGTCGGGCGACCCACACAACCTGGTGCTGATCCGCCGGCGCGCCCAGGGCTGCTCCCGCGAGGCGGCGGTGCGTCAGGTCGTCGGGCTGGTGCGCGGCCGGGTCGAGCTGTTCCAACGGGCCGCCTCCCGGCTGCCGGACCTCGCCGCGCGGCTGGCCCTGGACGCGGCGGGCCGGGAGGCCGTCGAGCGCTATGTCGACGGGCTGCGCTGCTGGATGGCGGGCAACCAGCGGTGGGGCGTGGCCTCGGCCCGCTACGCCGGGGGCGCGGGCGGCCAGTCGGTCGTCGGCGACCTCGCCGGGGACCTCGTCCGCGACCCCGTCGGCGGCCGCACCACGGACCAGGCCACCGACCGCGCCGCGCCCGGGCGCCCGCCGGTCCAGCTCAGCGGTCCCGGC
>NZ_RFFJ01000052.1 GCF_003696235.1 Streptomyces triticirhizae | reverse complement strand
CGCGCCACCGCGCGCGCCGGCGCGGCCCGCGCTGACGGCCCCGGGCCGATGCCGGCCGACGGCCGGTTCCGCGTCGGCAGCGCCACCAAGACCTTCACGGCCACGGTCGTGCTGCAACTCGTCGGCGAGGGCCGGCTGTCCCTCGACGACACCGTGGAACGCTGGCTGCCGGGCGTGGTGCGCGGCAACGGCCACGACGGCGACCGGATCACCGTCCGCCAACTCCTGCGCCACACCAGCGGCGTCCCCGACGCCCTGCCGGAGATCCCCGCCCTCAACAGCGCGGAGGGCTACCGCGCCGAACGGTTCCGCAGCCACACCCCCGAGGAGCTGGTGGCGCTCGCCCTGCGGCAGCCGCCCGCGTTCCCGCCGGACGGCGACTGGTCGTACTCCAACACCAACTACCTGCTCGCCGCGATGATCGTCGAGGAGGTCACCGGACGGAGCTGGGCGCGGGAGGTCGAGGACCGCGTCATCCGCCCGCTGGGCCTCGCCGACACCAGCGCGCCCGGCACCTTCCCGTTCATCGTCGGGCCGCACGCCCGCACCTACTCCGCGTTCGGCGCGGACCCGGGCCCCGGCGCCGGCACCGATGTCACCGCGCTCAACGCCAGCATGGCCGTCGGCGCCGGCTCCCTCGTCAGCACCACCCACGACCTGAACCGGTTCTACGGCGCGCTGCTCGGCGGCCGCCTGCTCGCCCCCGAACAGCTCACCGCGATGACCGACACCGTGCCCGCGCCCGAGATCGGGCTGCCCGGCGTGCGGTACGGGCTCGGCCTGGGCGAGACCCCGCTGTCCTGCGGCGGCTACTACCACGGCCACCCGGGCGAACTGCTCGGTGCCCGCTCCTGGAGCGGCGTCACGCCCGACGGCACCCGGACCGCCGTGGTGTACGCCACCAGCGACGGCGGCCAGGACACGACTAAGGCCATGACCGCGCTCGTCGACCAGCAGCTGTGCGGGACATCGGACGGAACCTGAGGGTGAACGGGGCGGGCCGGGTGCGAGTGCGGGCCGGTGGCCGGTGCGGGTCAGCCCGACTGGTCGTTTCGTTGGGCGACGAGACTCTGGGGTGTGGTTGGGGATGTGGCGCGGGCTACGACGCCGGGCCTACATGGCGCACGATCGGCCGGGTGCGGGCGTAACGAATGCCGGCAGGAGGCTGGCTGGGAAGGGGGGCGCGGCTTCCGGGAGGTGGGGTTCGTTGCCGCCAGGGTGGTCGGGAGTGCGGTGCGTGCCCTCCGGGCGCGGGGACTGCGGCTTGTTCGGGGGACGGCCGGCGGCTGGGGGCGTGCGTGGCGCGCACCGGCTTCGCCGGCCTGCCCCGGCATGTCGTCCGTCTCGGATGTGACCGATCGTCGGGCGACTGAAAGGGACGACCCCCACTGCTCCACTCCGCTGGCATGACGGGGCGTTCGGTCAACGACCACGCTGCCGCGCGAACATCGCCTGCCGTCCTGGTAGCCCGCGCGCCGTCGACTCCCGAAGGCGGGCGCCGGGGGGTGGGGGCACCTTTTTTCTAGGTGCCCGTTTAGAAGTGAACGGATCGTTCAACTCCAGACGGGCACCTAGAGAAAGAGGCCCCCACCCCCTGCCCGGAAGCCGACAAGGCGCGGACTACCCCACCGGCAGACTATGTTCGCGCGGCAGCGTAGTCGTTGACCCAACCCCACCACCCACCGCAGCCTTTAACGACCAACCGGCACCGCCCCCCTTCAGTCGCCCGACGATCGGTCACATCCGAGACGGACGACATGCCGGGGCAGGCCGGCGAAGCCGGTGCGCGCCACGCACGCCCCCAGCCGCCGGCCGTCCCCCGAACAAGTCGCGGTCCCCGCGCCCGGAGGGCACGCACCGCACTCCCGACCACCCTGGCGGCAACGAACCCCACCTCCCGGAAGCCGCGCCCCCCTTCCCAGCCAGCCTCCTGCCGGCATTCGTTACGCCCGCACCCGGCCGATCGTGCGCCATGTAGGCCCGGCGTCGTAGCCCGCGCCACATCCCCAACCCCTGTGGGCGCGTCTCGTCGAGGGACAAACGACCAGTCGGGCTGCCCCGCACCGGCCACCGGCCCGCAGACAAACCCTGCACCCAACACACCACCCGCACCACCCCACCCCGTTCACCCTAGAACGCCGCCCGCACCTCGCCCACCGGCTCCCCGCCGCCCAGCACGGGCGCCGCCGGCACCCCGGGGGCGTCCACGCCGAGGGCCGCCAACACCCGCGCGGCGAGCACGCCCGACGCCCGCGCCGAGCCGTCCTCGACCTTGAACGCGAACGCCCGCCCGTCCGGCAGCGCCACCGCCTGCACGCCCTCCGCGCCGCCCTTGGCCAGCAGCCCGGGCACGGCCCGCATCAGCACCGTGTCCAGCCGGCCCTCGCCGCCCACGTACTCCGGGTGCGCCCGCATCGCGTCCGCCACCCGCCGCAGCGGGTCCCCGGGCCCGTTGGTCACGGCGGCGCGGAAGGCCCGCGCCAGCCCGGTCAACGAGAGCGCCAGCAGCGGCGCCCCGCAGCCGTCAACGCCGATCGCCGTCTCCGGCTCGCCCGTGTACTCGACGAGGGTCTCCCGCACGAAGCGCTGCATCGGGTGCTCCGGGTCGAGATAGTCGGCGACCGGCCAGCCGTTGACCACGCTCGCCGCCAGCCAGGAGGCGTGCTTGCCCGAGCAGTTCATCGCCAGCCGGCCGCGCGGCCCGGGCCCCGCGCCGAAGTTCGGCGCGGACTCCGGGCAGCGCAACGCCGCCTGCGTCAACCCGTGCTCGGCCAACATCCGCCCCGCCAGCCGCTGGTGGATCTCGGCCCCGGCGTGGCTGGCCGCCGCCAGCGCCAGCCGTTCGCCGTCCAGCGGCAGCCCGGCGCGCAGCACGGCGGCCGCCTGCACCGGCTTGTTGCAGGACCGGGGGAAGAACGGCTCGGCCACCTCGCCCAGCGCCCACTCCACCCGGCCGTCCGCCCCCAGCAGCACCAGCGACCCACGGTGGCGGCTCTCCACCACCCCCGACCTGACCACCTCGGCCAGCACCGGCGCGGCGGGGCCGGGTACGACGCGCGGGCCGCCCTCGGCGACGGTCAACGGCTCGCTCCTCTCCCGGAGTTCGGACGTGGGGGTCGTTCAGCACAGCAGGTCGTCGACCCGCACCTCGCCCTCACGGTACCTGCGGGCGATCTCGGCGCCGCAGCCGTCCGCCGTGCGGTGCAACTCCTGCCGGTGCCGGGAGACCCGCTCCTCGCACTGCGCCAGCCGCGCCAGCGCCGTCGTCAACTCCCCGTCGTCCAGGGCGCTCAGGTCCGACAGCTCGACCTCCGCCAGCACCTCCTCGGCCAGCCGCCGATAGCGCTCGCTCGCCGGCGTCGCCAGCGTCACATGGCGGGCGGAGGAACGGTGCCGGGACGGGCCGTCGGCCAGGATGTGCGGCAGCTGGTCCAGCAGCCCCGCGTCCTGCCCGCCGCGCCGCCGCGCCTCCGCCTGGAGGATGTCGATCCGCCCCTGCAACAGCCGCCGGACGAAGCTGAGATCGGCCTCCTCGCGCTGCGCCGAGCGCCGCAGCTCGCGCAGCTGCGCCAGGCTCATCCCACGGAGCCGCTCGCCCGAGGGGGCGGCCTCCCCCGTGCCCTCGCCCGGCCCCGCGACACCTTCCACGCCCCCCGCGCCCTCGCCCGGCCGGCCCCGGCCACCCCCGGCCTCCCGGTGCGGCGCCCGAGCGCTCGGTACGGTGGCGGGCTGCGAGCCAGGTCCCGGTGTGATCATGCGCAATTGTCCCCTCGTCCCCATTTCGGTGCCGTGGTGCGGTACGTACCCCGTGCACGCATCGTGTCACTGTGTACCCGCCGCGTGCAGCGTGTTGGCACCCATCCGGCGCTGTGAGTTCGACGGCGGAACGTTCCCTCGCCGGCCGAGGAGCCCTGAGGAACGCCGCTTTCCGACCCACGGCATGATGACCCCATGCGAGCGGTGGTACAGCGCGTGGACGGCGCCTGCGTGACGGTGGACGGCGAGACGGTCGGCGAGATCGTGGGCCAGGGACTCTGCGTCCTGGTGGGGGTGACCCACGAGGACACCCCGGAGAGCGCCGTGAAGCTGGCCCGGAAGCTGTGGGGCCTGCGCGTGCTGGAGGGCGAGAAGTCCTGCTCCGACACCGGAGCACCGCTGCTGGTGATCTCGCAGTTCACCCTCTACGGTGACGCCCGCAAGGGCCGACGTCCCACCTGGGCCGCCGCCGCGCCGGGCGAGATCGCCGAGCCGCTCGTGGACGCCGTCCGCGACGCGCTGCGCGCGCTGGGCGCCACCGTGGCGACCGGCCGCTTCGGCGCCCAGATGCGGGTGAGCCTGACCAACGACGGCCCGTTCACCGTGCTGGTGGAGGTCTGAGCCGGCACCCGCGGCCTACGGCTCGACCACCAACTCCTGCGCGGCCGGCGTCCGGTCCGCCAGCAGCGGCGCGTCCGCCGGCACGTTCCGCTTGATCACCGCCAGCGCGATCGGCCCCAGCTCGTGGTGGCGCGCCGAGGTGGTGACCCGCCCCAGCTCCCGCCCCTCGGGCCCGTCGGCCGCCAGCCGCACCGGCGCCCCCGGCTCGGGCAGGGTGACCTCGCTGCCGTCCAGGTGGAGGAAGACCAGCCGACGCGGCGGCCGGCCCAGGTTCTCCACCCGGGCCACCGTCTCCTGCCCCCGGTAGCAGCCCTTGTGCAGATGGACCGCCGTCGCCAGCCAGCCCAGCTCGTGCGGGATCGTGCGGTGGTCCGTCTCAAGACCCAGGCGCGGGCGGTGCGCCTCGACCCGCAGCGCCTCGAACGCCAGCACCCCGAGCGCCGGCCCGTGCGCCTTCGCGAACGCGGGCAGCTCGCCGCGCGGCAGGAACACGTCCCTGCCGTACGGCGTCTCGCGCACCGCCAGCTCGGCCGGCACCTCGACGATGGACCCGGCCGGCAGGTGCACCACCGCGAACTCGGCCGTCCGGTCGGCGATCTCGACGCGGTAGAAGAACCTCATGCTCTCCAGGTAGGCGAGCAGCGCGGCGGCGGCGCCCGGCTCGGTGTGCGCCCAGGTCGTCTCGCCGTCGTCCACCAGATAGAGGACATGCTCGATATGGCCCTTGGCGGAGAGGATCAACGCCTCCGTCGCCTGCCCCGGCGCCAGCGTCTCCACATGCTGGGTGAGCAACAGGTGCAGCCAGCTCAGCCGGTCCGGGCCGCCGACCGTGACCACCTCGCGGTGGGAGAGGTCGACAAACCCCTCGCCCCTGGCCAACGCCCGCTGTTCACGGAAGAGATCCCCGTAGTGGGCGGCGACTCCGAGGTCCGGCTCCCGCGCGGCGACCGCGCCGGGCAACTCCAGCAGGGGACTGGCATAGGACGACATACCGCAAGCCTACGACGTCCCGTTCGCCGCCTCCCCGGCCTCCGGGCCGCCGCCCCCGGGGCCGTCCGCGCGCGCCGCGCAGCTGCCGCAGCGGCCGAAGATCGCGAAGTGCCGCAGGTCCGTCTCGAAGCCGAAGCGCTCGCGCAGCGCCTCGGCGAACGGCTCGGCCAGGGACAGCTCCGCCTCGATGACCCGCTCGCAGTCCCGGCACATCAGATGCAGGTGGTCGTGCCGCTCCGCCAGGTGGTAGGTGGGGGCGCCGTGGCCGATGTGCGCGTGGCTGACCAGGCCCAGCTCCTCCAGCAGCTCCAACGTGCGGTAGACCGTCGAGATGTTGACCCCGCCGGCGGTCTTGCGCACCTCGGTGAGGATGTCCTCGGGCGTGGAGTGGTCCAGCCGGTCGACGGCCTCCAGCACCAGCTGCCGCTGGGGCGTCAGCCGGTAGCCACGGTTGCGCAGATCTTCCTGCCAGTCGGTGCTCACCACGTGGCCCAGTGTAGAAGGGGAATCCGGCGCCGGGACCCGGCCGGAGGAGGGGCACGGACCCCGCCCGAGGGGAATCGGCGGGGTCCGTGCGAGGAGGCGTGGCCCATCCTGCGCCCGCCGACGTCAAACCGCCGTAAGGACGTCCGGGGGGCGGCGTATTGTCCCCACGGAGGAACGCGATCACGAGGCGACCAAGGGGCGGTGCGCGATGGATCTGGGACTGACCGATCGGGTCTATGTGGTGACCGGCGGCAGCAGGGGGCTGGGCCGGGCCACGGCCGAGGCGCTGGTGGGCGAGGGCGCCCGGGTGGTGCTGGCAGCGCGCGGGAAGGAGGCGGTCGCCGAGGCCGTGGCCTCGCTCGGCGAGGACCGGGCCGCCGGGCTCGCCGCCGACCTGGCGGCGCCGGACGCCGCCGAGCGGCTGCTGGCGCTGGCGAACGAGCGGTTCGGCCGGTTCGACGGGGCGCTGGTCTCGGTCGGCGGGCCGCCGCCCGCCGCCGCCTCGGCGGCCACCGACGAGCAGTGGCGGGCCGCGTTCGAGAGCGTCTTCCTGGGCGCGGTCCGCGCCGCGCGCACCTTCGCGCCCGCGCTGGGCGAGGGCGGCGCGCTGGGCCTGGTGCTCTCCAGCTCGGCCCGTTCGCCGATCCCGGGGCTGGCCATCTCCAACGGGCTGCGGCCCGGGCTGGCCATGGTCGCCAAGGACCTGGCCGACGAGTTCGGGCCGCGCGGGGTGCGGGTGCTGGGCCTGATGCCGGGCCGGATCGCCACCGACCGGACGCGGCAGCTGGACGCCGCCGCCGACCCGGCGACGCGGCAGCGCACCCGGGAGGCGATCCCGCTGGGCCGGTACGGGGAGCCGGCGGAGTTCGGGCGGGTCGCCGCGTTCCTGCTCTCGCCGGCCGCCGGCTATGTCACCGGCACCACCGTCCCGGTGGACGGCGGCGCGCTGCGCGTCCCCTGAACCTGTCGCTGGCCGGGGCTACTTGAAGAAGGCGATCCCGTCGTCCGGCAGGTCCTTCAGCTCGCCGATCCACTCCCTGGGGTCGACCGCCTTCTTCAGGTGCGCCGACATGTAGGGCCGCAGCGGCACCTCGGGCGTGGACTTCTCGCCGACCCACATCAGGTCGCTGTTGACATAGCCGTAGAGCCGCTTGCCGCCGGCGTAGGGCGGGGACGCCTGGGTGCGGGCGATGGCGTCGGTGGCGAGGTCGATCTGGGGCTTGCCCTCGGCGAGTTCGCCGTACCAGACCTCGACGACGCCCTGGTCGCGCACCAGCACGGCCTCGATCTGGCGCTGGTCGTCGATCCGCCAGAAGCCGTGTTCGGTCTCCAGCGGCACCGTCCGCTGGCCGGCCTCGTCGAGCCGCCAGGAGCGCGCGGAGTACTCCAGGAAGTCCCGGCCGTCGTGGGCGAAGGTCATCTGCTGCCCGAAGTTGCTGGCCTCCTCGCCGGGGAAGTCCGCGACCCCGGCGCCCTGCCAGGTGCCGAGGAGGAAGGCGAGCGGCACCAGCGACGGATGGAGATCGGAGGGGATCTCGATCATGGTCAGCGCTGCCCCTGGTAGAGCTTCACCACGACAAGGCCGGTGAACGCGGCGGTGCCCACGGCCACCAGGACCATCATGGTGATGAAGAATGCCTCAAGCACGGCGAAGCTCCTTGCGCCCGAATGTGAAGAACGGTCGCGGCCGAGTCTAGTGGCCACACTCCGGGGAAGCTTCGTGGGTGGGCCGCCCGTGGATGACCCCTCCGGGCGCCTTGACCGTTTTGTGATCACCGCGACTGAACGTGTTTGGCCATCTTCGCGTCTAAGCGCGTGGAAAGGATGTGATCATGAGTTGTCCAAACTGTGGTGGGACGATGTATCAGGGTCCGCAGGGAGACTGGGTCTGCGCTACCTGCGGGACAACGCGCTAGCCCACGGGACCGTACGACTACGGTGATCTCATGGCTCAGACGGCACAGAAGCTGGTGATCAAGGTGACGGCGGGGGCGGACGCTCCCGAACGTTGCTCGCAGGCGTTCACGGTGGCCTCGGTGGCCGTGGCGAGCGGGGTGGACGTCTCGTTGTGGCTGACCGGAGAGTCCGCCTGGTTCGCCCTTCCCGGCCGGGCCGAGGAGTTCCAACTCCCGCACGCGGCACCGCTTCCGGAGCTGATCGAGGCCGTCCAGGCCGGTGGACGGATCACCCTGTGCACCCAGTGCGCGGCGCGCAGGGGGATCACGGAGCAGGACGTGATCGAGGGGGTGCGCATCGCCGGGGCCCAGGTCTTCGTGAGCGAGATCATGCCCGACGACGTGCGGGCCCTGGTCTACTGACCGCCCGCCGGCCACACCCTGACCCACACCAGAAGACCGCGGCAGACAGGAACCTCGCCAACCGAGCACGGGGCAACAACCAACGGGGTAACGAAAAGGCCGCGCCCGAAGCGGGCGCGGCCTTCGTGTCCTTCCAACCGGTTCAGCCGGTCAGACGGCGATGCTGACCTCGGTCAGGCCGCCCTGCTGGGCGACCACCCTGCGGTCGGCGGTCGCGCCCGGGACCAGGGCGCGGACCGTCCAGGTGCCCTCGGCCGCGTAGAACCGGAACTGCCCGGTCGCCGAGGTCGGCACCTCGGCGGTGAACTCCCCGGTGGCGTCGAGGAGTCGGACATAGCCCGTGACCGGCTCGCCGTCCCGGGTCACCGAGCCCTGGATCGTGGTCTCACCGGCCTTGACGCCGCTGGCATCCGGGCCGCCGGCCTTCGCTCCACACATGACTGTTCCTTTTCTGAGCTTCTGAGCTTCTGAGGCTTCGGGGCTGAACTGCCGTCCGAACTTCCGTCCGGCTGGGGTTACCTGACCGGGGTCACTTGGCCGGGCCGGTCTCCACCGGGACGCCGACGAGCGAGCCGTACTCGGTCCAGGAGCCGTCGTAGTTCTTGACGTTGGGCTGGCCGAGCAGCTCGTGCAGCACGAACCAGGTGTGGGCGGAGCGCTCACCGATGCGGCAGTAGGCGATGGTGTCCTTCTCCAGGTCCACGCCCTCGCCCGAGTACAGCTCCTTCAGCTCCTCGTCGGAGCGGAAGGTGCCGTCGTCGTTGGCCGACTTGGACCAGGGGATGTTGCGGGCGCTGGGCACGTGGCCGCCGACCTGGGACTGCTCCTGCGGCAGGTGCGCCGGGGCGAGCAGCTTGCCGCTGAACTCGTCGGGCGAGCGCACGTCGACCAGGTTCTTGACGCCGATCGCGGCGACGACCTCGTCGCGGAAGGCGCGGATCGAGGTGTCCTGCGGCTGGGCGCGGTACTCGGTGGCGGCGCGGGTGGGCACCTCGGCGACCAGGTCGCGCGAGTCCAGCTCCCACTTCTTGCGCCCGCCGTCCAGCAGCCGGACGTCGCTGTGGCCGTACAGCTTGAAGTACCAGTAGGCGTAGGCGGCGAACCAGTTGTTGTTGCCGCCGTAGAGGACCACGGTGTCGTCGTTGGCGATGCCCTTGGCGGAGAGCAGCTTCTCGAAGCCCTCCTGGTCCACGAAGTCGCGGCGGACCGGGTCCTGGAGCTCCTGCTTCCAGTCGATCCGGATCGCGTTCCTGATGTGGTTCTTGTCGTAGGCCGAGGTGTCCTCGTCCACTTCCACGAGCACGACCTTGGGGTCGTCGAGGTGGGCCTGGACCCAGTCGGCGTCCACCAGGACGTCACTGCGGCTCATGCTGGTTGTCTCCTTGCGCGGTTCGGGGCGGAACGAATACGGGAAACGAGGTGCGCCGCCGCGGACGCGGGCCGGTCGGGCGGCGGGCCGCACGGGCGGGGGCGTGGGCGGCGGCGAGGGGGCGTGAATCAGCCGTGGCGACGACAGAGCATGGCCGAGACGCGGCAGAGATCCACCGCGCGCCGCTTGGTGAGCCCCCCGGCGGGGGTGCCCGTCGCCTGCCGCATCATGCCCGCGATCGTACGGAGCGTGGCCGCCCCGTGTCACCGGTGTTCCGCATGATGAGACGAAACCGCGCACTATGTGGACGGCTGGGACGGCTGGGGCGACCGGAGGACTTTGTCCGGAACGTCAGCCGCTCACCGTCATGTTCTCGCCATCCACCGTGACCTTCAGACCCTCCTCGGTCGGCTCAAGCGAGGTCAGTTCGAGCCCCTCCGGCAGCCCCGCGATGGTCCGCTCCTGGTCGAGCTGGGCCCTGGCGGACTCCCGCATCTCCTCGCTGCCGATGTCCGGGATCTCGTCCTCGTCCACCGAGAGCGTCACCTTGCCGCCCTCCAGCACCAGGTCGCCGGCGACCTCGCCGATGTCCAGGGTCTGGCCCATGGCGCTGGCCTGGAGCACCAGCAGCAGCTGACCGTCGCCCGCGTACTCGAACTCCACCCCGAAGCCGTTGCCGCTCAGCGCCATCAACTCGCCGTAGGCGCGGGTCAGCTCGGTGTAGCTGATCATCCCCTCGCCGTGCGCGCGGGCGGCGGTCGCCTGGGTGAAGCCGCCGGTCAGCGTGACGTTGTCCAGCTCGATGTCCAGATCGTGGATGCTCAGCTCCTGGCCGTCGACCGTGGCCGCATAGGAGTTGATGCCGAGGTGGACGTCGTCCAGCTCGCTGCCGAGCACCTGGGTGAGGAACGGGAACCCGTTGATCGAGACGTCCGGCTCCCTCTCCAGGCCCAGCCGGTCCTGGACCCGGGAGGCCACCTCGCCCTGGGTCACATAGAGCGCGACCCGGTCGGCGACCACGGCCAGCACGGCCAGGACGACGACCACGATCAGGCTTATTCGCAGTGCGCGCATCGGGTTGCGAACCCCCAGGTGAAGTGTGTCCGAAAAGCCACGCGAGCCTAACCCGTCCCACCGCCACCAGACAGTGCCGTCGGGTCCTTGCAGCAGGTCCGTTACACGTTCCGTCAGGAACCTGACATGCCCCGTTCCCCGCCCCGTCGGCGCCGCTCAGAGCAGCGCCACGGCCAGCGGGTAGACGGCCGGCGCCGCCGCCGTGAGCGGCAGCGCGACCCCGGCGGTGAAGTGGACGAAGCGCGACGGGAAGTCGTAGGAGGCGACCCGCAGCCCGATCAGGGCGCACGCCCCGCCGGCCGCGCCCAGCGCGAGCGCCGGCGTGCCGATGTCCTGGCCGCTGGCCAGCGCGCCCACGCCCAGCGCCGCCGCCAGCCCGAGCAGCGACATCAGCGCGGCGGGACCGGGAACGGCCCGCACCACCGTCGCCGCCGCCACCCCGCCGGCGGCCACCGCCACCGCCGAGCCCGACACCTCGACCGCCGCCAGCAGCGCGCCCGCCACCACGGTCAGCAGCGTCGAGGCCGAGGTCGCGGTGAGCGCGTCCAGCCGCTCGTCCGCCGAGCCCCGGTGCCGCAGCTGGAGCACCACCACCAGCAGGAACCACACGCCCAGCACCCCGAGCAGCGCGCCCGGCGCGTCCGACTCGTCCACCGCGAGCACCGCCGCGTCCGCCGCCAGCCCGCCGGCGAACGCCAGCGCGATGCCCTGCCGCGCCGGCCACATCCCGTTCAGCCGGAACCAGCCGGCCGCCGTCACCGCCTGGAGCAGCACCACCGCCGGCAGCGCCGCCACCTGCCCGATCGCGGCGCCCGCCGCGAGCAGCCCCGCCAGCGCCGCCGTCAGCAGCGCCGGCTGCCAGCCGGGGCTGATGATCGGGGAACGGGCCCGGTGCCTGGCCCTCGCCGGCGCCCCCGCCGTCTCCTCCGCCGTCCTCGCGTTCACGCGTCCCCTCCCGGTCCCGGCCTGCCCGTCAGCCCCACCCGTTCCACCCGTTCCACCGATCCCGCCCGCCCCACTCATCCGGCACCGCCGGCGAACGGCGGGAGCACCTCGACCGTGCCGCCCTCGGTCAGCGGCACCGAGGCGTGCTCCCGGCCCCCGACCTGCGCGCCGTCCACCAGAAAGGCGCAGCGCGCCAGCACCGCCGCGAACTCCGCGCTCCCGGCGTGCCGACGCCTGGCGGCGTCCAGCGCCTCGCCCAGGCTGGCCGCCTCGTAGGGTTCCTCCGCCGTGCCGGCCGCCGCCTTGGCCGCCGCCCAGTACCGGATCGTGCCGCTCGCCATCGTCTCCGCTCTCCGCCCGCCGCCCGGGCTTGCCGTGTGCCGCCCCATGATGGCCCCTGCCGCGCCGCCGGGCGCCTCCGGCCCACCGACGGGTCGCCGGGAGGCCCACGCCGGAGAGCCGTAACAGCCGCGAAACACCGGGGAAACCGGAGGGAATCCGAAGAGCGAACAGTGTGATACATGCCCCTGCGCGGCCCGAATTGTTTCAGCTATGCTGCTGAACAAGCAGGACCCGGGCGATGACGCCACTACGGGTCCTTTCGCGCTTTCTGGGCAGAGCCGCTCGATCGTCCCCGCGCCAGGACTGAGGAAGGAACGCCCCCGAGATGAGTTCGCTGCTACTCCTTACCAACGCGCTTCAGCCGTCCTCGCAGGTCCTCCCCGCGCTCGAACTGCTTCTCCACAACGTCCGCGTCGCGCCGGCCGAGGGCCCCGCCCTGGTCGACGCCCCCAGCTCCGACGTGATCCTCATCGACGGCCGCAAGGACCTCCCGCAGGTCCGTTCCCTCTGCCAGCTGCTCCGCTCCACCGGCCCCGGCTGCCCGCTGGTGCTCATCGTGACCGAGGGCGGGCTCGCCGCCGTCACCGCCGACTGGGGCGTGGACGACGTGGTGCTCGACACGGCCGGCCCGGCCGAGGTCGAGGCCAGGCTCCGGCTGGCCACCGGCCGCCAGCAGCTCACCGCCGACGACAGCCCGATGGAGATCCGCAACGGCGACCTCTCCGTCGACGAGGCGACCTACAGCGCCAAGCTCAAGGGCCGGGTGCTCGACCTCACCTTCAAGGAGTTCGAGCTGCTCAAGTACCTGGCGCAGCACCCGGGTCGGGTCTTCACCCGCGCCCAGCTGCTCCAGGAGGTCTGGGGCTACGACTACTTCGGCGGCACCCGCACCGTGGACGTCCACGTGCGGCGGCTGCGCGCCAAGCTCGGCCCCGAGCACGAGGCGCTGATCGGCACGGTGCGCAACGTCGGTTACCGCTTCGTGGTGCCGGAGAAGGAGAAGCACGCCGAGCAGGAGCAGGCCCGCGCCGTCACCCGTGAGGCGGAGAAGGTGGTCAAGGAGGCCGCCGCCCGCCGCGACTGAGCCCGTCCACACCCCAACTGACCGACCGGGCGCGGCTTTCGACCGTACCTCGGAGTAACTCCGGGCAACCGCCCCTTCGGATACGACATTCGTATCCGAAGGGGCGGTTGCGCGCGTAGACTCCTCCCGTGGCCAAGGTGACGCGGGACGATGTGGCGCGACTGGCGGGGACGTCCACCGCCGTCGTCAGCTATGTCATCAACAACGGCCCGCGCCCGGTGGCCGCGGGCACCAGGGAGCGGGTTCTCGCCGCGATCAAGGAGTTGGGGTACCGCCCCGACCGGGTCGCCCAGGCCATGGCCTCCCAACGCACCGATCTCATCGGGCTGATCGTGCCCGACGCGCGGCAGCCGTTCTTCGCGGAGATGGCCCACGCCGTCGAACAGGCCGCCGCCGAGCGCGGCAAGATGGTCCTGGTGGGGAACTCGGACTACCTGGACGAGCGCGAGGTCCACTACCTGCGGGCGTTCCTCGGGATGCGGGTCTCGGGGCTGATCCTGATCAGCCAGGGCCCCAGCGAGCACGCCGCCACCGAGATCGACGCCTGGGACGCCCGCGTGGTGCTGCTGCACCGCAGGCCGGAGGCGATCGACGACGTGGCCGTCGTGCTGGACGACATCGGCGGCGCCGAGCGGCTCACCCGGCACCTGCTGGAGCAGCACGGCCACCCCTATGTCGCCTGCCTCGGCGGCGTCGACTCGACGCCCGAGCAGGGTGACCCGGTCACCGACCATGTCAACGGCTGGCGCCGGGCCATGGAGTTGGCCGGACTGCCCACCGAGGGGCGGCTGTTCAAGGCCCCGTACAACCGCTACGACGCCTACCGCATCGCGCTGGAGCTGCTCGCCGGGCCCGACCGCCCGCCGGCGCTGGTGTGCGCGACGGACGACCAGGCGATCGGGGTGCTGCGGGCCGCGCGTGAGCTGCGGATCGACGTGCCGGGGGAGTTGGCCGTCGCCGGCTTCGACGACGTCAAGGAGGCGGCGCTCACCGATCCGCCGCTGACCACGGTCGGCTCGGACCGGGAGGCGATGGCCAGGGCGGCCGTCGACCTCGCGATAGGGGACCCGGCGGGCGCTCCGCCGGACCGGCTGCGGCAGTTCCCGGTGACGCTGCGGCTGCGCGCCTCCTGCGGCTGTCCCGGCACGCGCTGAGCGAACGCGCCCGCTTCACGCGGGTGTTGGGGCCCCCACCCGGCCGTCGCGGGTCCGCGCCGGGCGCACGCGCGGGGGTTCACGCGCGGCGGTTCACGCGGAGGGCCGCGGCGCGAGGGCTCAGGCGCAGTCCGGCTCGCACTCGGCCTTCCCCCGGGAGGGCCCCCGGCCGCCAACGCCCTCCGTGAGCAGCCGGCGCGGGCCGCTGCCCTCGCGGGCGCAGACGTCGTACGGGTTGGCCAACATGCAGCTCTCCAGCGACAGGCAGCCGCAGCCGATGCAGTCGGTGAGGTCGTCCCGCAGCCGGACCAGCTGGCTGATCCGTGCGTCCAGGTCGGCCCGCCAGGACGCGGAGACCTCGGCCCAGTCGGCGCGGGTCGGGGTGCGCCCCTCGGGCAGCCGGCCCAGCGCCTCACGGATCGCGGTCAGCGGCATCCCCACGTTCTGCGAGACCCGGATGAACGCCACCCGGCGCAGCGTCTCGCGGTGGTAGCGGCGCTGGTTGCCGCTGGTGCGGCGGCTGCTGATCAACCCCTGCGCCTCGTAGAAGCGCAGCGCCGAGGTGGCCACCCCGCTGCGCTCGGCGAGCTGGCCGATGGTGAGTTCCCTCGCGATGCGCGGCGCGCTCTCGGTGGCCATGTCGGCCATGGTAGTCCGGGCCCGACGGCTTTCCCGGGGGCTTCCCCGGGGGATCGGGTAGCGTTGGTCAACGGCGCGCTAGGGAGGGGGAGTTGCGGATGGGACGGCTGGTTGCCATCAGCGACCTCCACGTTCGTTACCCGGAGAACCGGGACATCGTGGAGCGGCTGCGGCCCGAGTCCGAGGACGACTGGCTGCTGGTGGCCGGCGACATCGGCGAGGTGATGGCGGACATCGAGTGGACCCTGACGCTGCTCGCCGAGCGGTTCGCCCGCGTGGTGTGGGTGCCGGGGAACCACGAGCTGTGGACGCCGAAGGAGGACCCCGTCCAGCTGACGGGCGAGGCCCGCTACCAACACCTGGTGGCGCTCTGCCGCCGGCTGGGCGTGCTCACCCCCGAGGACCCGTACCCGGTGTGGGAGGGCGAGGGCGGCCCTGCGGTGATCGTTCCGCTGTTCCTGCACTACGACTACACGTTCCGGCCGCAGGGCACCGCGACCAAGGCGGAGGCGATGGCGGTCGCCGAGGCCGCCGGGGTGATCTGCACCGACGAGTACATGATCAAGCCGACGCCCCACCCCAACTCCGAGAGCTGGTGCCGCGAGCGGCTGGCGCTCACCGAGGCGCGGCTGGCCGCCGAGCTGCCCGAGGTGCTGCCGACGGTGCTGGTCAACCACTATCCGCTGGTCCGCGAGCCGACGAGGGTGCTGCGCTACCCGGAGTTCGCCCTGTGGTGCGGCACCGAGCGCACCGAGGAGTGGCCGCAGCGCTACCGCGCGGCCTGCGTGGTCTACGGCCATCTCCACATACCCCGGCTGATCCGGTACCGGGGCGTGCCCCACCAGGAGGTCTCGCTGGGCTACCCCAGGGAGTGGAAGCCGCGCGCGGCCGAGCCGGGGCAGCTGGTGCCGATCCTGCCCGGCGTCGGGACGGCGAGCCGGTGAGCGCGCCGCTGATCGAGGAGCTGCTGCCGCCGCCGATCGCGGCCGTCGAGTCGTTCGGCGACCCGGCCGAGGCGCCGCCGCTCTTCCCCGAGGAGGAACGGGCGATAGCGCGCGCCGTCGAGGGCCGGCGAAAGGAGTTCGCCACCGTGCGGCACTGCGCGCGGCAGGCGCTGGCCGCGCTGGGCGGCCCCCGGGTGCCGCTGCTGCCCGGGGAACGCGGCGCGCCCGGCTGGCCGGACGGCTTCCTCGGCAGCATGACCCACTGCCGTGGCTACCGCGCCGCCGCCGTCGCCCGCGTGGGCGCCGGCGGGCTGGTCGGCGTCGGGATAGACGCCGAGCCGAACGAGCCGCTGCGCGACGCCGGCGTCGTCCAGCTGATCGCCCTGCCCGAGGAGCGCGAGATGCTCGCCCGCCTCGCGGCGACGCGTCCCGAAGTCGCGTGGGAGCGGCTGCTGTTCAGCGCCAAGGAGAGCGTCTACAAGGTGTGGTACCCGCTCACCGCGAAGTGGCTGGACTTCGAGGAGGCGCGGCTGACGATCGACCCCGAAGCCCGCACGTTCGAGGCCGAACTCCTGGTGCCGGGGCCAGTCGTGGACGGCACCAAGATCCAACGCTTCGCCGGCCGCTGGCTGGCCCGCGAGGGGCTGTTGGTTACCGCGATTTCACTGTCTCGCGGCCTGCCGGAGTGATGGTCTCGCTAGCCTGCCGCTGACCGTGTCGGCGAGCGGGGGTGTCCGCTGTGCGAACAGAACGGATTCGAGTCCATCGTCCAGGCGTGCGGTGCCGGTGTCTGGCCGTGGCCGTCGTCGCGTGTTGCGGGGCGCTGTCGGCGTGCCTGCCCGGCGGGTCCGACCGGGCCGAGGCCGACGAGACCGCGGAACCCGTTCGCCCGGCCGCCTCCGGCGAGCTGGACGGCGTGTGGCTGACCGGCGACGACGAGGAGTCCGCGATCCTCACCATCAACACCGGCCTCGTCTACTTCACCGAGAACCAGAACGGCGAGGGCGACACCTGTGAGGGCACCGTCGAGAACGGGCTGATCCAGCTGGAGAGTTGCGAACGCAACGGCGAGCAGGTCTTCACCGAACGCAGCGCCCACGCCCTCCTCCAGGGCAACGACCTGCGGCTCACCTGGGTCTCCGGCGAACAGGAGACGTACACGCCGATGCTGGAGGCTGTCGCCGGCGACTGAGCCGGCCGGGGGGCCGGCGGCGAACGGGGATCGGTTCGGGTCAGCGGTTGAGCGCGGTGAGCTCGGCTTCGAGGTCGACGACGGTGCAGCGTTTGAGTTCGACGACCAGCTGGGAGGCCAAGAACCAGTCGGTGGCGCGGTGGCCGTAGGGGAGGTAGTGGTCGACGTGGGCGGTGAGGCGGGCGGTGCCCGGGGTGGGGGTGAAGAGGGTGCCGAAGACGCCCCAGACCTTGGGGCGGCGGGAGCGGACGCCGACCGGGTGGGTGAGGTGGGGGCAGTACTCGACGGCGAGGGCGGCGCAGCGCAGGCAGACCGGGGGCTTGGTGGTCTTCGTTCCCTCGTAGCGGTCGGTGCCGTCGCGGTTCATGAGGAAGAGCCAGCCGTCGCGGTTGTGGCTGGCGCTGGCGCCGCAGACCTGGCACAACCGCTCGGCCTGTGCGTGGCGTTGACGCGCCGGGTGCATGGACGGGAAGTCCGGCCGGCCCTGGCCGGGCCTGTCCTGGATGCGGGCCCACAGCACGCCGAAGCCGTCCCGGTCGGCCGGCGTCTCGTCGAGGTACCAGACGCCGGCCCCGTCCCACCGCATCGACACCCGCCGCCCGTAACCGCCCTCACCACTCCAGTGCGCGGCATAGGGCACGGGCAACTGGCGCGGCCCCCAGGTCGTGAGGGTGTCGGGAACGGCGATATCGGGCATGGCGAATCAACTCTCCGTGGGGTGCTGAGGGGTTGGGGTGTTCCCCCGGGCCGGGAGTGTTGGGCCTCGACCGGCCCGGGGGAACGGTGGTCGCCCGGGCGGGCGACCGTTCCGCCCGACGCGGCGGCCGCGATCCTCCGGGACTGGGCAGGACCGGAGAACTGGCCGCAGGGCGGGCGGAGTTGGGGGAACACGGGGCGTCAGGTGGGCGTGATCGCGGTGGTGGAGCTGGCCGCGTAGACGACGAACGCCAGGCCGAACACGTTCAGGAGGAACAGGGCGAGGCCGGCGAACCGGCCGTCGATCGCCGGGAGACGGCGGCGCCGGTGCCGGTGCCGGGCGGTCACCGTCGCCTCCCGGCGAGGTGCTCGTCGATCGCGCGGGACAGTTGGCTCACCCGGGCTCCGAGGGTGGCCAACGCGCCCTCGGGCTCCGCCAGTTCGTCGCTCGGGTCGGGCTGCTGGCCCTCGGTCGGGGGGGCGGGGTCAGGGACATGAGGCGTGTTCATGGGGGGTGACACCTGCCGTTCGTGGTTCGGCGGATCTCCTGTTGCCGCCGCCCTGAGTCAGGCCGGACCGTGAGTGGCCGGCCTTTCACAACGGGCAACCGCACACCCAACGTTGCCGAGCCGGCCATGCTCAGCGCAAGATTACGAGGCACAGATTCACCGAGAAACGCTCGAACAAATGACCTGCATTGCGGAGCGGATCAACACCGCCTTACGGTCCGGGTGTTGGGCGCACTACGAATGAGCACCTGGAGGTGACCAGTGCCCGAGGGAACGACCGGTTCGACGGTGCCCAGGCGGCAACTCGGCCGCTATCTGCGCGAGTTGCGGGAGAAGGCGCGGATGCCGGTGAAGGTCGCGGCGGCGGAGTTGGAGTGGTCCACGCCCCGCATCTGGCGCATCGAGACGGGCCAGGTCTCCCTGCGCAGCCTGGATGTCCGCGACATGTGCGAGATCTACGGGGCGCCGGCGGAGCTGACGAAGGCGCTGATGGGGCTGGCGAAGGAGACGAAGGCGAAGGGCTGGTGGCACGCCTTCGGCGATGTCATCCCGGAGGGCTTCGATCTGTATGTGGGTCTGGAGGAGGCGGCCTCCAGCATCGCCTCGTATGAGAGCGACATCGTGCCGGGGCTGCTCCAGACCGAGGAGTACGCTGCGGCCATTGTCAGCGTGCACACGCCGGGGATCAGCAAGGACGATCTCGAAGCGTGGGTCCGGGTGCGCATCGAGCGGCAGACGCTGCTCACCCGCGTCACCTCGCCGCTCCACTTCCAGGTGGCGCTCAGCGAGGCGGTGCTCCGTCGCGCGGTGGGCGGCAGGGAGGAGATGCGGCGCCAACTCGCCCATCTCGTCTATATGTCGGAGCTGTCGAACATCACGCTCCGGGTGGTGCCCTTCGCGGCGGGTACGCACCTGGGGATGGTCACCGGCCCGTTCAGCATCCTGAGGTTCCCCCTGGACAAGGACGGAAAGCCGACCGAGCCGCCGACTGTCTACGCTGATGGCTACACAGGCAACCTGTACCTCGACAAGCCGAAAGAAGTTGACCAGTACGAGACGGCGTTTCGAGGGATCTGGCAGGCAGCGCTCGATGAGCAGGCGTCCCGGCGCCTGCTGGCTGAGGTGGCAGGAGAGTATGAGCAGGGCTGAACTTATGGACGACAAGCGGTGGTTCACATCGAGCTACAGCAACGGAACGGGGAACTGCGTCGAGGTCGCCGACCTCGACGGGGCGGTCGGGCTGCGCGACACCAAGGACCGAGAGGCCGGAGTCGTGACCGTGGGCGTGACCCAGTGGAGGACGTTCCTTGCCGCCGCTGAAGAGCTGTACCGACACCAGCCGTAACCCACAACACGACACCGCGCCCCCGCTTTCCCCGGCCGCGAGCCGGGGAAAGCGGGGGCGCGCGTCAGTCGGTCAGCTGTGGGGGGTCAACTGCTGTCCTGCCGGCGCCCGTTCCTCCGTCCGTTCCGCCGGGGGCGCGTCCTCGTGCTGTTCCAGCCGCACCCTCGGCAGCAGCCGGGCGAGCGGGGCCGGGAGCCACCAGGCGTGGCGGCCGAGCAGTTGCATCGCGGCGGGGACGATCAGGCAGCGGATGACGACCGCGTCCACCAGGATCGCCACCGCCATGCCGAAGCCCACCTGCTGCAACATCCGGTCGGGGCTGAGTATGAAGGCCCCGAAGACCACCACCATGATCGCGCCGGCCGCGCTGATCACGGCGCCGGTGTGTGCCAGGCCCTCGCGCACCGCGAGCTGGTGGTCGCGGTGCCGCTCCCACTCCTCGTGCATCCGGGAGACCAGGAAGATCTCGTAGTCCATGGAGAGCCCGAAGACGATCGCGAAGATCATCACCGGCAGGTACGCCTCGATGGGGCCCGGCTCCACGCCGAACCAGCCCTCCTGGAAGACCAGCGTCATGGCGCCCAGCGCCGCGCCAATGGACAGCAGGTTGAGCAGCGCCGCCTTGATCGGAATCCACACCGAACGGAAGACCGCCATCAGCAGCAGCACCGAGACCCCGACGACGATGGCGACGAACAGCGGCATCCGCTCGGCGACCTTGTCCGTGTAGTCCTGGGTCGCGGCGGTCGCGCCACCCACCAGGTACTCGGCGCCGGTCTCCGCGCCCAGCGCGGGCAGCACCGAGTCCCGCAGCTCGTGGACCAGTTCGGAGGTCGCCTCGTCCTGCGGCGCCGAGTCGGGGAACACCACCAGAGTCGCGATCGCGCCGTCCTCCGTCGGCGCCGGCGGGGTCACCCCGGCCACGCCCTCGACCCCGGTCAGCCGCTCGGCCGCCGCGCCGGCCGCCGCCTCGGCGCCCGGCTCCCCGCCGTCGGTGACCACGACCAGCGGGCCGTTGAAGCCCGGGCCGAAGCCCTCGGACAGCAGGTCGTACGCCTTGCGGCTGGTGGCGTCCGCCGGGTCGTTGCCCGCGTCGGCCATGCCCAGCCTGAGGCTGAGCGCCGGCGCGGCCAACGCCAGCAGCGCCACCACGGCCACGGTCAGCGCGGCCAGCGGCCGCCGCTGCACCGCGCCGCCCAGCCGCCGCCAGGCGGTGCCGACCGGCGGCCTGCCGCTGCGGGCCCGCTTGGCGGCCCTGGCGGTGAAGTGGCGCGCGAACCGCTTGCCGAAGATGCCCAGCAGCGCCGGCAGCAGCGTCAACGAGCCCAGCATGGTGGCCAACACGGTCAGCGCGACGGAGACCGCCATGCCTTGGAGCGAGCCCAGGCCCAGCGCGACCAGGCCGAGCAGCGCCACGATCACCGTGCAGCCGGCGAAGAACACGGTCCGGCCCGCCGCGTCCAGGGCGCGGACGGTGGCCCGTTCGTGCGTGGAACCGGCGACCAGCTCGGCGCGGTAGCGGGTGAAGATCAGCAACGCGTAGTCGATGCCGACGCCGAGGCCGACGAGCATCATCACGTACATGGTGTAGTCGGCGATGGTGAACAGGTGCGAGGCCAGCACGATGGCGCCCAGCGTCGAACCCACCGCGAACAGCGCGGTGATGACGGGCAGTCCGGCCGCGACGACCGAGCCGAACATGAAGACGAGGATCACCAGGGCGGCCATGATGCCGAGGCCCTCGGCCGCGCCGCCCTCGCTCTCGCCCAGCTTCCTGGCGGCGTCGCCGCCCAGCTCCACCTGGAGCCCCTCGCCCGCGACCTCGCGCGCGGTGTCCAGGATGCGTTCGGTGTCCGGCACCGTCATCTGCTCGGACGGGGTGTCCAGCAGAACGGTGGCGTAGCCGATGGTGCCGTCCTCGGAGAGCGCCGACGGGTCCTCGTACGGGCTGTACACGCCGACGACGCGCGGCAGTTCGGCGACCTCGGCGAGCATCCCCGCCACCTCGGGCTCGGCGCCGGCGAGGCCGTCATCGGAGTGCAGCACGATCTCGACGGTGTCGCCGCCACGGTTGGAGCCGTGCTCCTCCAACAGTTCCAGGGCGTGTTGCGACTCGGTGCCGGGCAGCGAGTAGTCCTCGCGGTAGTCGTCCCCCACGGCGGAGGCCAACGTCCAGACGCCGACGAGCACGAGCACCCACAGCCCGAGGGCGGCCGCCCGGTGCCGGAACGCGAACCCGGCGACGCGCGCGAACACGCTGGGCCGGGGCGGCCGGCCCGGCGGGGCGGCGTGGTCGGCGTGCGGGGTGGGGGGTTGGTTCCGGGGCGTTGATGTCATGGCGTGGGCCTTCTCCTTCTGAGGGTTCCGAGAGATGAGATGAACGGGGATGTCAGGGGCGCGCGGTGGGCGTCACGGCGCCTCCGGCGCGGGGCGGGAGCGGCGCGGGCGCGCCGTGCCACGGGGGACGTCGCCGAAGCGGCCGCCAGGCGGAGCTAGTCCCGGGGCTGCCGCCGCCGGGCGGGCCGCGCCTGCGCGGCGGCGAGGGCCAGGAGGGCGAGCAGCAGGACCGGGAGCGCGGCGGCCAACGCCCAGGGGGCGGCCGCCCGTTCCATCAGCGGGAGTTGGGAGCCGGCGAGCAGCGGCAGCGCCGCGACGGTGGCCGAGGTCAGCGCCAGCGAAGGCCCGGCGCCGCGCGGGCCGACCAGCGTTCTGGCCCGTTGGAACGGCATCCCGGTGGCGCGCCACGCCGCGACGCCGACGCCGTGGGTCAGCAGCAGCAGCGCCACGCAGACCGCGCTCAGCAGCGCGGGCGGGCCGCCCCAGCCGGCGTCCGGGCCGCCCACCACAAAGGCCAGCAGCCAGCCCCAGCCGGCGGCCGTGAGCCAACTCCCCGCCACCAGCGCGCCGTTCCCCGGGCCGCGCCGGGACACGGCGCGCCGCGACAGCCCGCGCAGCGCCACGCCACGCCCCGCCAGCGCGCGCAGCGCCAGGCCGGTGACCAGCGGCGCGAGCGCCGAGGGCTGTTCCGCCAAGTCCCCTACCAGGCCGGGGAAACAGCCCAGCAGCGCGCAGCAGGTGGCCGCCAGCCAGCGCGTCGCCAGCCGGGAGAGCGGCGCGGTGTCCCGCCGCAGCGCGGCGCGTTCCGCTCCGGTCCTGCCGAGGAGCGGGAGCAGCATCCCGACGCCCAACCCGGCTCCGCCGACGACGAAGTAGCCCACCGCGAAGCAGCCCAACGGGACGACGGCGAGCGGCTCCACGGCGGTCCTCCCCGCACGCCTCGGCGGCGCGGCGGGCGGCCGGCGGGCTGTGGTGGTTGCTGGTGCTCTCGTTCACGCCACCACGGTGGCCGTGCGGCTTGGCCGCGCGCGTCGGCCGGCGGTGGCAGTCGCGCTACCGCGTTGGTGGCATCCCGACGGGCGGGCGTACTCCGCGAGTTGCGCCGCCGGCCGCCCGGTCTCGGGGACGTCTCCGGGGTCGGGTCAGGGGCGTGGGCGGGCGGCACCCCGGGGATCGGGCGCGGGCGGGCGCGTTGTGCCGGGGAGGCGGACGCCGGGCCGCGTCGGGGGCGCGCCTCGGGGTCGGCGCCCCTCGGTCAGCTCATCCAGCCGGGGGTGATCATCCCGGTCTCGTACGCGAGGATCACCAGCTGCGCCCGGTCGCGGACGCCCAACTTGGTCATGACGCGGCTGACATGGGTCTTGGCGGTGGCGGGGCTGAGGACCAGCCGGCGGGCGATCTCGTCGTTGGTCAGGCCGGCGCCGACCAGGCCCATCACCTCGCGCTCCCGCTCGGTGAGCGCGTTGAGCCGGGGACTGGGCTCGGGCTGCCTGGCCCGGCCGGCGAACTCGGCGATCAGCCGCCGGGTGACCGTCGGGGAGATCAACGCGTCGCCCCGGGCGCAGACGCGGATGGCGTGCAGCAGCTCCATCGGCTCGGTGTCCTTCACCAGGAAGCCGGAGGCGCCGGCGCGCAGCGCGCCATAGACGTAGTCGTCGACGTCGAAGGTGGTGAGGATGACCACCCGCACGTCGGAGAGGCGTTCGTCCGCGACGATCCGCTCGGTCGCGGCGAGCCCGTCCACCTCGGGCATCCTGATGTCCATCAACACGACGTCCGGGCGCAGATCGTGGGCCAACGCCACGGCCTCGGCGCCGTTGGCGGCCTCCCCCACGACCTCGATGTCGTCCTCGTCGGCCAGGATCGAACGGAACCCCGCCCGCACCAGCATCTGGTCGTCCGCGAGGACGACCCGCACACGTCTCACGTTCCGGCCCCCCGGGCCCGTCGCGGTCATGCGCCCCAGCCTATGCGCGGGCACCGGCCGCCGCCGAGGGCCTGGTCACCGCCCCGACCGGCGTGGAGTCGGGGTCGTCCTCAACGGTGGACGGCCGGCGGGGCGTTCGGCGGCCGGCGGGGCGGCCTCAGCGTTCGGGCTCGGACGTGGTGCCCTGCCAGGCGACGGGGGGCGGCTCGGCGCCGGCCAGGTTGGCCGGGTCGGCCGGGTCGGCCTGGTCGGGCGGCGAGGGTTCGGCGACGGGGAGGCGGGCGGTGACGCGGAAGCCGCCGTCGGGGGCGTTGCCGGCGGTGAGTTCGCCGCCGAGGGCGCGGGCCCTGGCCGTCATGCCGAGGATGCCGCTGCCCTGGGCGTCGGGCTCGGCGCCGCCGCCGTTGTCGGCCACGCACAGCCGCAGCTCGCCCGGCGCGTAGGCGACGCGGACCACCGCCCGGGTCGCGTTGGCGTGGCGGGTGATGTTGGTGATGGACTCCTGGACGATCCGGTAGGCGGCCAGCGAGATGTTGGGCGAGAGGACCGGGGCCTCGCCGGTGGTCTCGACGGAGATCGACAGGCCGGCGTGGGCGGCGCGTTCCACCAGTTCGCCCAGCCGTTCGAGGCCGGCGGCCGGCTCGACGGGCGCCGCCTCGTCCACCTGACGCAGCACGCCGAGCGTGGCGCGCAGCTCGCGCAGGGCCTCCTTGCTGGTGTCGCGGACCAGCTCCAGGGCGCTGGCCAGCTCCTCCGTCTCGCCGGGCCGCTTGGCGCTGCGGTGCAGCGCGGCGGTGGCGCGGACGTTGATCAGCGAGATGTTGTGCCCCAGCACGTCGTGCAACTCCCGGGCCAGCCGCAGCCGTTCGGCGGTGGCTGACTGCTGGGCCCGCAGGTCGCGCTCCCGTTCGGCGGCGAGCACCCGCTGTTCGGCCTCCCGCTGGTGGGCGTGGCGCATCTGCACCGCGTGCCCGAGCACGATCAGGCTGAGGAACCAGCCGCCGAAGAGCACGATCGACATGTTGTCGACATGGCGCTCCTCCGGTCCCAGCGTCAACATCTCGCCCCAGGTGATCACCAACAGGGTGAAGACCGCGATGGCGACGCCGGCGATCAGCTGGCCGCTGCGGGCCACCGAGTAGAGGGCGACCACATAGACGGCCAGCGGCGCCGGGCCGTCGACCGGGCTGGCCGGGTAGTAGAGGACCGCCACGACCAGGGAAACCATCGCGACCGGCACCGGCCAGCGCTCCCGCACGGTCAGCGTCGCCGCGCCGAGCACCGCGACCGCCCAGCCCAACAGGCCGCTCGCCAGCGCCCCGTTCGTGGCGGCCCACCACAGCAGCACGGTGTCCACCAGCAGCGCGACCAGGGGAAGCAGCAGCAGCCGGTCGGTGTGGAGGAGCCGGTGACGGGCCGACGTCAGCTTCGGGTGGATCGCCGGTGCCAAACGGGCAAGCATGTCAGCCAGAGTACGTAGGCTGTGCCCAAACGGCACCATCGAGGAGGAAGACCCCATGACCGGCCCGGCACCGGAGAGCAACGAGCCCGCCCACGACCCCGAGGTGCTCCAGCTCGCGGCGAAGGTGTTCGACCTGGCCAGGGACGGGGACACCAACACCGTGGCCGCCTATGTGGACGCCGGTGTCCCGGTGAACCTCAGCAACGAGAAGGGCGACACCCTGCTGATGCTGGCCGCCTACCACGGCCATGTGGCCACGGTCGAGGCGCTGCTGGAGCGCGGTGCCGACGCGGCCAGGGCCAACGACCGGGGGCAGACGCCGATCGCGGGCGCGGTCTTCAAGAACGAGTCGGCGGTGGTGCGCACCCTGCTGGCGGCGGGCGCCGACCCGTCGGCGGGGCAGCCCTCGGCGATCGACACGGCGCGGATGTTCGGCCGCGCGGAGCTGCTGCGGCTCTTCGGCGCCGAGGAGGGCTGACCGGGCGCGTTCACGACGCACCCGTTCACCACAACGCGCCCCCGCCCCGCCCCGCCGGTCAGGCGGCGGCGCCCGGCAGGCGGTAGAGCCGGCGGGCGTTCTCGGCGGCGAGCAGCACGGCCGCGCGGTGCGCCTCGGCCGGCGGCCAGCCGGGGCCGGCCAGCGCCTCGGTCAGCGCCCAGCTGAACTGCCGCGCGCCCACCAGATACAGCTCCGGCAGGCCGTAGGCGTCGGTCGAGAAGAGCACCTTGCCGAACGGCGCCAGCTCCCATGTCTCCGCCAGCACCGCCGGCGCCCGGCCGCCGACATGGCTCAACGTCAGCCCCAGGTCGGCGTACACATGCGGGTACACGGCCGCCAGATGCGCGGCCTGGCGGTGGAACGGGTAGCAGTGCAGCAGCACCAGCGGGCAGCCCATCGGCGCGACGGCCCGGATGAAGTCGGTGAGCAGCGACGGGTCGGCGCGGTGCAGCCGCAGCTCGGTGTCGCCGAAGCCGGTGTGCAGCTGCAACGGCAGCCCGGTGCCGGCTGCGGACCACAGCAGATGCCGCAGCAGCACCGGGTTGGCCAGCCGGCCGCCGGTCCTGCGGGTCAACAGCCAGTGTTCGGCGGCCGTCCACAGCTCGGCGCGGCTCGGCGGCGCCGCCTCCAGGTGCAGGCCGTGCCGGTAGGCGGCCACGGACTTGAACGCGACGGAACGGGCCCTGGCGCGTTCGACGGAGCCGGCGAGCCGGGCCAGGAAGGCGTCGGTGTCCCGCCCGGCCAGGTCGGCCGCCGCCTCGGCCAGCGGCTCAAGTCGCGTGACGGTGAACGCCGTCGCTCCCGCCGCCGTGGCCAGCTCGGCGGCCGGCAGCACGGCGCCCGGCAGCGGCCCGTCGTCCACCAGCAGCGCGCCGATCCCGGCGGCGCGCAGCAGCGCGCGGTTCGCCTCCTGCGCGCCCAGCGCGCGGCGCGCCTCCAGATAGGCGTCGAGGGGCGCGTACGCCGGCATCCCGAGCGCCGGCGGGCACCAGCGGCGCACGGCCAGGCCGAGCGCGCTGTCGGCATGGCTGGTGCCGGGCGCGGGCGGCGCCCCCGACTCGCTCAGCCAGCCGGCGAACTCCGTCACGCCGGTGGGCACTTCGCGCAGCACCCCGTGGCAGTGCTGGTCCACCAGCGGCGGCAGGTCGGGCCACCCCTCGGCGACCGCCGCCTCAGTAGCGGTCACGGGTCGCCACCACCAGTTCCTCGGGCGCGGCCGCCGCGAACAGCTCGGCCTCGGCGCGCCGCACCGCCAACACCGCGCCCAGCAGCTCCTCCCCCATGGCCTCACCCAGCACGGCGGAGTCAGCGAGCGCGCGGGTGGCCTCGGGCAGCTCGGCCGGCAGCCGCCGCTGCCCCGGCTGGCGCGCCGGGTCGCCGGTGACGGGCAGCGGCAGCGTCAACCCCTCGCGCAGGCCCGCGAGTCCGGCCGCCAGCACCGCGCCCACCACCAGATAGGGGTTGGCGGCGCCGTCGAAGCTCTTGACCTCCGCGTTGGCCGCGCCCAGGTCGTCCGGCGAGCCGGTGACAAAGCGCAGCGCGGCCTCCCGGTTCTCCAGGCCCCAGCAGTGGTGGGCGCCGGCCCAGCGGGAGGGGCGCAGCCGCAGATAGCTGGCCGGGGACGGCGCGCCCAGCGCCAGCAGCGCCGGCAGCTCCCGGTACACGCCCGCCAGGAACGCCTCGCAGTCGGCGGTCATCCCGAACGGCCCGTCCCCGCCCCGGCACAGGTTCTTGCCGTCCCGCCAGAGGCTGAGGTGGAGGTGGCGCCCGTTGCCCAGCCCCTCGGTGCCGGCCATCGGCGCGAACGAGACCGGCAGCCCGTGCCGGGTGGAGACCGCGCGCACCGTCTCCCGCACGAGCACCGCGAGGTCGGCGGCGGCCACCGGGCTGGCCGGCGCCACCGACACCTCGAACTGGCCCACCGCGTACTCCGGGTGCAGCTGGAGCGGCGCCACGCCCTGCGCGCCCAGGGCCTCGACCAACTCGCCGAGATAGTCGGAGAGTTCCACCAGGCGGGCCATGCCGTAGGCGGGGCCACGGCCGGTGGTCACGCCGTCGCCGACGACCCACTCGGTCTCGAAGCCCATCAGCGGCTCCAGCTCGAACTCCTCGAAGGCCCGCTCCATCTGCCGCCTGGCGAACCGCCGTTGGCAGCCCGGGTAGGGCGCGCGGCTGGCCTGGAAGCGGTCAACGGGGGCCCAGGCCCAGCCGGGCTGGCCGGCCAGCACCGTCAGCCGGTCCAGGTCGGGCACCAGCCGCAGGTCGCCGTCGGGCCCGCCGACATGCGGGCTGTCCGTCATGGAGTCGTCGACCAGACAGACGTCGAAGACCGGCGACATGCCCACCCCGTTGCGCACGGTCTCCTTGAGCCGGGCGGTCGGGACGGTCTTGACCCGGGTGATGCCGGCGTTGTCCACCCAGGTCAGGGCGATGCCCCTGACCCCGGCCGAGGTGAGCCTGGCCATCGCCTGCTGCGTGTGGTCCATGCCGGCACACCCTGCCGCCGGCGCGTCGCGCACCGCAACCGGGCCGTCACCCGACCGGGCGGCGCGCCCGGCACCGTGCGCTCCGGATACGCTCGGCCGCATGATCGTGTGGCTGAACGGCACCTACGGCGCGGGCAAGACGACCACGGCGCTGGCCCTGGTGGAACGGCTGCCCCGGGCGCGGCTGTTCGACTCGGAGAACGTCGGGCAGCTGCTGCGCCAGGTCCTCGACTGGGACAGCGTCACCAACTTCCAGGAGTGGCGGGCCTGGCGCGGGCTGACCGTCGACACCGCGCGGCGGGTCCTCGACGAGGTGGGCGGGACGCTGGTGATCCCGCAGACCGTGCTGACCGAGGAGTACTGGAACGAGCTGCGCGCCGGCTTCGCCGAGGCCGGCATCCCCGTGCACCCGTTCCTGCTGCACACCGACCGGGAGACCCTCGTCGAGCGCATCCACACCGACACCAAGCCGGAGAGCCTGGGCGGCACGGTGGGCTGGCGGCTGGACCATCTGGACGCCTACGAGGCGGCGCTGCCCTGGCTGCGGACGGCGTTCACGGTGCTGGACACCACCGGGCCGACGCCGGAGGAGGTCGCGGAACGGGTGCGGGCCGTCGTCCGGCCGGAGGGGATGTCGGACGCGGAGATCGAGGCGGCGATGGTCGGCGTTCCCCGTCAACTCAACGGCCGGGTGCGGCTGGTGGCGTACGACCCGCGCTGGCCCGAGGTCTTCGCGGCCGAGGCGGCCCGGCTGCGCGCGGCGCTGGGTTCGTTGCGGCACCGGCTGGAGCACACCGGCTCGACCTCCGTGCCGGGGCTGGTCGCCAAGCCGGTCGTCGACATGCTGCTGGTGGTGCCGGACTCGGGCGACGAGGAGGCGTACGTTCCCGCGCTGGAGCCGCTGGGCTACCGGGTCGCGATCCGCGAGCCGGAGTGGCACGAGCACCGGGTGCTGTGCCGGGACCGCCCGGCGGATGACGTGGACCGGGTCAACCTCCATGTGCTGTCGGAGGGTTCGTTCGAGGTCGAGCGCGTCCTGGCGTTCCGGGACCGGCTGCGCGGGCACGCCGAGGAGCGCGAGCTGTACGCCGAGACCAAGCGCGGGCTGGCGGAGCGGAGTTGGAAGTACACGCAGAACTACGCGGACGCCAAGTCCGAGGTCGTCGAGGCGATCCTGGCCAGGGCGCTGGCGGAGCGCCGCCACGGCTGACGGGGCGTGGCGTCGCTGACGGTGCGTGGCGCCGGTCAACGGGCCTGCGGCGCCCGGTAGCCCCGAGCGGGGGTCGGCCACCCGGCCATCCGGCCCCCGCGCCGCCGGCCCGGCCGGCCGCACACACGCGCCCATCGGCGGAGCGTCCGCTATCCGGTGAGCGCGGTCCGCCGGGCCGTTATCCTCTTCCCGGCCTCACAAGGGCGCCCCGACTCCACCGCACCGCCGCCACAAGCCGACCACTCCGGGGCCCCGACACCGCCTGCCCAGCGAACAGTTGACCGCCATGCTCCTCGCCCGACTGCTTCTCTTCCTCGGCTGCGGCACCATCATCGGCGCCCTCCTCTTCAGCGCCGCCGCCTGCACGGTGCTGCGCTGAGCCCGGCCGCCACCGCACGACCGAGCCTCACGGCCGCGCCCGCTCCACCCGGAGCGCACCCCTGCGGTCGTGGCCTCACGGCCAGAGCAGCGTCCGTTCCCAGGCGCCGCCGTCCGCAGGGGAGTTCTGGGTGTAACGCAGCCGGACATGGCGGCGGCCGGGGTCGCCCTGCCAGAACTCGACCTGGTGGGCGGCGAGCGTGTAGACGGTGTGGCCCGGCGGGTGCGCGTCCGGGTTGTTCGCCAGCTGGCGGCGGGCGCCCTCGGCCGCCTCGTCCCAGTCGGGGAGCGAGGCCAGCGGGGTGGACTGCCGGCCAACCAGGCCGGCGATCTTCGACGCCGGCGAACGGCTGCCGAACTCCGCCAGCGACACCTCCCTGGCCGCCTGGGTCACATCGCCCCGCACCCGGATCTGCCGGCCCTGGAGCGGCCAGTAGAAGGTGAGCGCGGCGGCCGGCCGCTGCGCCAGCTGCACGCCCTTGGGGCTGGCGGCGTCGGAGGCGAACACCCAGCCGGCCTCGTCCGCCTCGACGTCCCGCAGGGCGACGATCCGCGCGTCGGGCCGCCCGTCGGCGCCGGCCGTGGAGAGCAGCGCGGCCCCCGGGTCGAGAACCCCGACCGCCACCGCCTCGGCCAGCCAGGCGGCGAAGAGTTCCACCGGCGACCCCGGCGCCGCGTCCGGCGCGAACGTGGGCAACGCCCGCGCCATCAACGGCGCCCGAGCGAGCAGCTCCCGCACATCACGGGCGTTCGTGGGGCGAGCGTCCGCCGGGGACCCGCCCGGCGGGGACCCGCCCGGCGGGCGGGGGGCCAAGGCGCCGGAGTCCGGGGAACGGGCGTCCGACGACGCGGACCCCGACGAACGCGGGTCCGAGGAACGGGAGCCGGTGGAACGAGAGTCCATGGGCCGAAGGTAACCCGAGGCCGTGCGCCGGGCCCGTCGAGCCCGGACACCCGACTCCTCGACCGGTCCGAACCACCGAGCCGCCGAGAACCCCGCCCACCCAGCCCCCACCGCCCATCCACCGAAACCCGGCCGGGCCCGGCCCGGCCCGCAGGGCCTCCCGTTCCCGCCCGGCCGACCCTGGCGGGTCGGCCGGGGCGGCCTTGACGAGGGCACCGGGGCGGGAGAGACTTTCCACCAGACTACGGAAAGGCTTTTCCTTACCATGCCGGACGGGCAGCGCGCGGTCACCATCACCGAGGTCGCCACGCGGGCTGGGGTCTCGATCAGCACGGCGTCCAAGGCCCTCAACGGGCGGGGCCAGCTGCGGGACGAGACCAGGGAGCGGGTGTTCGCCGCCGCGAACGAGCTGGGCTACCAGCCCAACGCGCTGGCCCGCAGCCTGGTGCAGCGGCGCAGCTTCACCGTCGGTCTGCTCTCCACCGAGAGCGCCGACCGGTTCAACATCCCACTCCACATGGGCATCGAGAACGAGCTGGGCGCCGGCCGGGTCTCCGTCTTTCTCTGCGACGGGCGGGCCGACCCGCTGCGCGAGCGGTTCTATCTCGACTCGCTGCTCTCCCGCCGGGTGGACGGCATCGTGGTCACCGGGGTGCGGACCGACGCGAGGCCGCCGCTGTCCAACGTTCCGCTGCCGGTGCCCGTGGTCTACGCGTACTCGTGCTCGGCCGACCCCAGCGACCTGTCCGTGCTGCCGGACGACGAGCACGGCGGGCGGCTGGCCGCCGAGCATCTGCTGTCGGCCGGGTGGCGGACGTTCGCGCACATCACCGGGCCGATGGACTTCGCCGCCGTGCGTGACCGACTGGCCGGCTTCCGCGCCACCCTGGCGGACGCCGGGCTCGAACTGCCCGACCGGCGGGTGTACTCGGGGCCGTGGCGGGAGTCGTTCGGCCGGGACGCCGCCGCCGACCTGTTGGACCGCCATCCCGAGGTGGACGCCGTCTTCTGCGGCAGCGACCAGGTGGCGCGCGGGGTGTTGGACATCCTGCGCGAACGCGGCCGGCGGGTGCCCGAGGACGTGGGCGTCGTCGGCTTCGACAACTGGGGCGTGCTCACCGAGGACTCCCGCCCGCCGCTGACCTCGGTCGACATGAACCTCCAGGAGCTGGGCGCCCTGGCCGCCCGGCGGCTGCTGTCCATGATCGAGGGTCACCGCGAGTCCGGCCTGATCCGCCATCCCTGCCGGCTGGAGGTCCGCGCCTCCGGCGGCGCGCCGGCGCCCCGTGGGCCCGGCGGCATCGGCCCCGTGGGATAGCCGTCCCGGAGCCGCCCCGCCCATCCCGACCACCGTTCCCACCGTTCCGCCCACGACCAACCCACGACCAACCCGCGACCGCGCCCCCGCGCGCGGCCGTCTCCTCGCCCTGCCCGTGCGCCGGGGCACCCGCCCGTGCGCCGGGCCGGGCGCCCCCGCGCGACCCCAACCACCCACCACAGTGAGGACGTTCCCCCATGCCTTCCGCCGTGCCTTCCCCCGTGCGGTCCGCCGTTCCGTCCACCGTGCCGACAGCCGGCGACCGCGCCGCAGCGCCGCTGGCCGCGCCGGCCGACCCGCGCGGCGCGCCGGGCGCGCTGCTGACGCCC
>NZ_RFFJ01000051.1 GCF_003696235.1 Streptomyces triticirhizae | reverse complement strand
CGGGCGCTCGCCCCAACCCCCACCACCCCCACTCACCGCTGCCCCACCGGCCAGGCAGGACGAAGGGGCCCCGGGCGCCTGGTGGCGTTCGGGGCCCCTTCGGGTGTCGCGTTCGTCGTGGGCGGCGGGCACCGCACCCGCGTGGCGAACTTGGGATCAGCGCGGTGCCGCGTGGCCGTCGGTCGGCGCGGAGAGAGGGGCCGCTGAAGCCGAACCGATGCCGTGTTCCCGCCCAGCCTCGGGCCAATCCAGGTCAGGCCGGCGGCCTGCCCGGTCGGACCGCTGTGGACCGTCGAGGACCGAAGCGTCAGCCCTGAGCCGTCAGCCCTGCACCAACGAGGTCAGTCCGGGGCCGAGAAGGAAAGGGCCGAGAAGGAGAGGAAGAAGGACTCAGCCCTGGAGTTCGTTGACCCGAGCGGCCAGCGAGGACTTCTTGTTGGCCGCGTTGTTGGGGTGCAGCACACCCTTGCTGACGGCCTTGTCCAGCTTGCGGGCGGCGACCCGGCGAGCGGCCTCGGCCTGCTCGTAGTCACCGCTGGCCGCGGCCTCGCGGGCCCGACGGATCGCGGTCTTGACCTCGGACTTGATCGACTGGTTGCGCAGCCGCGCCTTCTCGTTGGTCTTGATCCGCTTGATCTGGGACTTGATGTTCGCCACGAATAGGAGCCTTTGCAGGTTCGAGAAAATTCGGAACGCCTCGGCGAGAGGGCCCGAACGTTTCGGATGTTCGGTCGAGCGTGGACGGGCGGGTCGAGCGCCGGGTGGTGAGACGCGGCGCCGCCCCCGGCGGTCCGTCCCACACCAGAGGCAGTGGGCCAGCCTACCAGCGCCCCCCGAGCCCTTCCCAATCGGCCTCGACCGCCTTTCTCACTGGCCTGGACGACCTTCCTCACCGGCCTCGACCCGCCTCCCGGCCGGCCTCGACAACGGCTCCGGCGCCGGGCCGGCGACCCGCGCATCGGGGGCGGGGCCCGGCGCATGGGACCATGGGAGCGACCAGCGACCCACCGCCATCACCGACAGGACCCCGCGTGCCCGCGATCCCTTCGAACGCGCCGGAGCCCAGCCGTACCGCCCCGGCCATCATCCGCAACTTCTGCATCATCGCGCACATCGACCACGGCAAGTCCACCCTCGCCGACCGGATGCTCCAGTTGACCGGGGTGGTCGAGCAGCGGCAGATGCGTGCCCAGTATCTCGACCGGATGGACATCGAGCGCGAGCGCGGCATCACGATCAAGTCCCAGGCGGTCCGGATGCCCTGGGGTGCCGAGGACGGCACGGCCCATGTGCTGAACATGATCGACACCCCGGGTCACGTGGACTTCACCTACGAGGTCTCCCGTTCGCTGGCCGCCTGCGAGGGCTGCATCCTGCTGGTGGACGCCGCGCAGGGCATCGAGGCGCAGACCCTGGCCAACCTCTACCTGGCGATGGAGAACGACCTCACCATCATCCCGGTGCTCAACAAGATCGACCTGCCGGCCGCCCAACCGGAGAAGTTCGCCGGTGAGTTGGCGCACCTGATCGGCTGCGACCCGTCCGATGTGCTGCGCGTCTCGGCCAAGACCGGCGAGGGCGTCGCGGAGCTGCTCGACGAGGTGATCCGCCAGGTTCCCGCCCCCGTGGGGGAGGGCGAGGCGCCGGCCCGCGCGATGATCTTCGACTCGGTCTACGACGCCTACCGGGGCGTGGTGACCTACGTGAAGATGGTCGACGGCCGCCTGGGCAAGCGCGAGCGCATCCAGATGATGTCCACGGGCGCGACCCACGAGCTGCTGGAGATCGGCGTCAACTCCCCGGAGATGACCCCGGCCGACGGCCTGGCCGTCGGCGAGGTGGGCTATCTGATCACCGGCGTGAAGGATGTCCGCCAGTCCAAGGTCGGCGACACGGTCACCTTTCAACGCCACGGCGCGACCGAGGCGTTGGGCGGCTACAAGGACCCCAAGCCCATGGTCTTCTCCGGGCTCTATCCGATCGACGGCTCCGACTACCCGGCGCTGCGCGACGCCCTGGAGAAGCTCCAGCTCAACGACGCCGCGTTGGTCTACGAGCCGGAGACCTCGGCCGCCCTCGGCTTCGGCTTCCGGGTGGGCTTCCTCGGCCTGCTGCACCTTGAGGTGATCCGTGAGCGGTTGGAGCGCGAGTTCAACCTGGATCTGATCGCCACCGCCCCGAACGTGATCTATGGCGTGACCATGGAGGACGGTTCGGAGTACACCGTGACCAACCCCAGCGAGTTCCCCGGTGGGAAGATCGCGGAGGTCCGCGAGCCGGTGGTGCGGGCGACGCTGATCGCGCCCAGCGAGTTCATCGGCGCGATCATGGAGCTGTGCCAGAACCGCAGGGGCTCGCTCCAGGGCATGGACTACCTCTCCGAGGAGCGCGTCGAGCTGCGCTACACCCTGCCGCTGGCGGAGATCGTCTTCGACTTCTTCGACGCCCTGAAGTCCAAGACCAGGGGCTATGCCTCCCTCGACTACGAGCCGACAGGCGAGCAGGCGGCGGCGCTGGTGAAGGTGGACATCCTGCTGCACGGCGACAAGGTGGACGCGTTCTCCGCCATCGTGCACAAGGACAAGGCGTATGCCTATGGCGTCAAGATGGCAGGAAAGTTGCGGGAGTTGATTCCCAGGCAGCAGTTCGAGGTGCCGATCCAGGCCGCTATCGGATCGCGTGTGATCGCGAGGGAAACGGTCCGCGCCATCCGCAAGGACGTGCTCTCCAAGTGCTACGGCGGTGACATCTCGCGGAAGCGGAAGTTGCTGGAGAAGCAGAAGGAGGGGAAGAAGCGGATGAAGATGGTGGGCCGGGTCGAGGTGCCCCAGGAGGCGTTTATCGCCGCGCTCTCCTCGGACTCCGACGGCGGCGAGGCGAAGGCCAAGAAATAGCGTCCGACGGTCCGCTCTCGCGGACGGGCTCGCGGATGGGCTCCCGGAAGGTTCTGTGGAGGTTCGTGCCCTCACGGGAGGAGCGACTGTTGACCATCCCCCTTACGGAAGCGGGCCGCTCCGCTTAGTCTGTTCGCCCCGGCGGAAAGTTACCCGCAGGTTACCCCCGTCGCAGCGTGGCACCCGGAGGAATTCGTGAGCGTGAGTGAGCAGGCCATGGAGAACCGGCCCCCGTCCGTGGCGCACCTCTTCCTGGAGCGGGTGGAGGCCACGCCCGACCGGGAGGCGTACCGCTACCCGGTGCCCAGCACCTCGGGCCCGGACGACTGGCACACCTACACCTGGGCGGAGGCCGGCTCCCGGGTCTTCGCCATCGCCGCCGGGCTGATGGACCTGGGCGTGCGCCCCGAGGAGCGGGTCGCCATCGCCTCCAGCACCCGGGTCGACTGGGTGTTGTCCGACTTCGGGATCATGTGCGCCGGGGCCGCGACCACCACGGTCTACCCGCAGACCGACGCGGAGGAGACGGCGTTCATCCTGGCCGACTCCGGCAGCCGGGTGCTGGTCGCGGAGAACGCCGAGCAGCTGGCCAAGGTGCGCGAGCGCCGCGCCGAACTGCCCGAGCTGGCGCATGTGGTGGTGATCGAGAGCGCCGACGCGGTGCCCGCCGAGGGCGACCCGGAGGGCTGGGTGCTGTCGCTGGCCGAGCTGGCCGAGCGCGGCGCCCGCTATCTGGAGGGGAAGCCGGACGCGGTCAGGGACACCGTCTCCGCGCTGCGCGGCGACCAGCTGGCGACCCTGATCTACACCTCCGGCACCACCGGCCGCCCCAAGGGCGTGCGGCTGCGCCAGGACACCTGGTCCTACATGGGGTACGGCATCGAGCGGATCGACATGATGCTGCCCGACGACGTCCAGTACCTGTGGCTGCCGCTGGCCCACGTCTTCGGCAAGGTGCTGCTGGCCGGCCAGGTCAAGGTCGGTCACGTTCTGGCCGTCGACGGTCGGGTAGACAAGATCATCGAGAACCTGCCCGCTGTGCAGCCGACCGCGATGTGTGCCGTTCCGCGCATCTTCGAACGCGTCTACAACGGGGTCGCCGCCAGGGCCAAGGCGGGCGGCGCCGCCAGGCACAGGATCTTCACCTGGGCCGCCGGCGTCGCCCAGGAGCACGCCAAGGTCTCCCAGGACACCAGGCGCCGCACCGGCCGGGCCACCGTGCCGACGGCCCTGGCGCTCAAGCACCGGATCGCCGACCGGCTGGTCTTCGCGAAGATCAGGGCCGCCTTCGGCGGGCGGATGAAGGCCTGCGTCTCCGGCTCCGCCGCGCTCACCCCCGAGCTGGGTTACTTCTTCGTCGGCGCCGGCATCCCGGTGCTGGAGGGCTACGGGCTCACCGAGTCCGCCGCCGCCAGCTTCGTCAACCGCAGGGACTCCAACCGCGTCGGCACCGTCGGCAAGGCCCTGCCCGGCCTTGAGGTGCGGATCGCCGACGACGGCGAGGTGCTGCTGCGCGGCCCCGGCATCATGGACGGCTACCACGGCAGGCCCGACCTGACCGCCGAGGTGCTCACCGAGGACGGCTGGTTCCACACCGGGGACATCGGCGAGCTGTCGGACGACGGCTATCTGACCATCACCGACCGCAAGAAGGACCTCTTCAAGACCTCGCTGGGCAAGTACGTGGCGCCCACCGAGATCGAGGGCCGCTTCAAGGTGCTCTGTCCGCTCGCCTCCCAGATGCTGGTGATCGGCGCGGGCCGCAAGTTCTGCTCCGCGCTGATCGCCCTCGACGAGCCGGCCCTGCTGGCCTGGGCCAAGGAGAACGACGTCCCCGGCGACTACGCCCAGGTGATCGCCGACGAGCGCACCGAGAAGGCGGTCGAGGGCTATGTCGAGCAGCTCAACGCGACGCTCCAGCGCTGGCAGACGATCAAGACCTTCCGGCTGCTGCCCCGCGAACTGGACGTCGAACACGGCGAGTTGACCCCGAGCCTGAAGCTCAAGCGGCCCGTCGTCGAGGGCGAGTACCAGCACCTGATCGACGAGATGTACCCCACGCCCTGAGCCCGGTACCCGGGAGGGCCCTTCAGTCCACCAGGTCCCGCACCAGGGCGTCCGCCAGCAGGCGGCCGCGCAGCGTCAGCGCCGCGCGGCCGTCCGCGAAGGCGTCCGCCACCAGCAGCCCGTCGTCCAGCGCCCGCCGCGCTGCGGCCTGCCCGGCCGGCCGCAGCAGCGCCAACGGGCACCCGTCCACCAGCCGCAGCTCCAGCAGGACCCGTTCGACGCGCCGGTCCTCCTCGGTCAGGACCTCGCGGCCGGCCCCCGGGGAACGTCCCTCCGCGAGCGCCTGGGCGTACGCGCCGGGGTGCTTGACGTTCCACCAACGCACCCCGCCGACGTGGCTGTGCGCCCCCGGGCCCGCGCCCCACCAGTCGGCGCCCGTCCAGTACAGCTCGTTGTGGCGGCACCGGCCGGCCGGCGTGGTGGCCCAGTTGGAGACCTCGTACCAGCCGAAGCCGGCCGCGCCCAGCACCCGGTCCGCCTGGAGATAGCGATCGGCGTGCACGTCGTCGTCGGTCGTCGGCACCTCGCCGCGTCGCATCCGCTGCCCGAGCCGGGTGCCCTCCTCGACGATCAGCGAGTACGCCGAGACGTGGTCGGGTCCGGCCGCGATGGCGGCCTCCAGCGACGCCTGCCAGTCGGCCTCGCTCTCGCCCGGCGTGCCATAGATCAGGTCGAGGTTGACGTGTTCGAAGCCCGCCGCCCGCGCCTCGGCCACCGCGCGCTCCGGCCGGCCCGGGGTGTGGGTGCGCTCCAGCAGGCGCAGCACATGCGGGCTGGCACTCTGCATCCCGAACGAGACCCGGGTGAACCCGGCCGCCCGCAGCGCGGCCAGCCCGGCGCCGTCCACCGAGTCGGGGTTGGCCTCCGTGGTCACCTCGGCGTCCTCGGCCAGCCCGAACTCCTGGCGCACCGCGTCCAGCATCGCCGCCAGGTCGGCCGGGGGCAGCAGCGTCGGGGTGCCGCCGCCGACGAAGACGGTGGCGACCCGGCGCTCGTCGTCGCCCAGCACCTTGCGGGCCAGCCGGATCTCCTCGGTCAGCACCGCCGCGTAGTTCTCCCGGGAGGCCAGCGCCCCGCCCGAGCCGCGCAGCTCGCTCGCGGTGTAGGTGTTGAAGTCGCAGTAGCCGCAGCGCGTCGCGCAGTACGGAACGTGGAGATAGAAGGCGAGCGGTCGTGTCGAGGCGTCGGCCAGCGCGGCGGCCGGCAGGGCGCCGTCGCGCGGCATGGGGTCGCCTTCGGGCAGGGCGGAGGGCATACTCGCCATTGTCCGGCATCGAGGAGGCAGGGCCGCGAGGCGGGGAGGAGGCACCGTGTTCGACCTGCGGATCTCCTTCACCACGGAGGCCGCCGAGTCCGCCGAGCGGATGGCGCCGCACCGCAAGGAGCTGCTGGACCGGGGCCTGGCGAAGCTCGCCAGGGACCCGTACCACAAGGCGAGCGCCCCGGTCGGCACCCACGAGGACAACCGCAAGGCGCAGGTCGCCCCCGGCATCCTGATCGAGTACCTGATCGGTCAGGGGCTGATGGTGGTCGTGGTGGTCACCGTCTTCGACGAGGACCTGTTCCTGGTGTGACGGATCGCGACCGATCGCGACCGGCCGGCGCCGGTCAGCGCACCGACGGGCGCTCGTGCGTGGCCCAGAACTCGTCGGCCGTGATGCCCAGTACCACGACGTCGTGGTACTCGCCCGCGAAGAACTCGTGCTCGCGCAGCCGCCCCTCCTCGACGAAGCCGAGCGAGCGGTAGAGCGCCAGGGAGGCGTCGTTGAACGCGTACACCTCGACCGCGCACTTGTGGTGGCGCTGCTCGGCGAACATGTAGGTGAGCACGAGTTCGGTGGCCTCCGCCGCATAGCCCCGGCGGCGGTGCGCGCGGACGATCTCGACGCCCGTCAGGAACCGTCCCGCGCGGCTGTCCGTCTGGCCGACCGTCACCGACCCGGCGAACGCGCCGTCCGCCAGCACCTCGATCACCAGCCGGAACGCGTCTCCGCCCGGCGGGCGCTCGGCGCGCTCGGCGGTCCAGGCCCGCCAGCCCGCGTCCGAGCGCGGCGGCTCGACGACATCGGCTCTCCGGACGTCGAGGGTGTGCCGGGCCAGCTCCCGGAAGCCCGTCCAGTCCTCCGGCTCGACGGCGCGCAGCCGCACCCGCGCGCCGGTCCACAGGTCGTTCTCCGCGCCCACTCCGCTCATCGCCCCTCCCGTTGTCCCTCCGGACGCGCCCGTCACGGCGTCGGCCGTCCGACCGGGCCCGCCGGCGAGCCCACCGTCACATGGTCGATCAGATGCTCCACCGGACCCAGCAGCCCCGGGTCCAGGTCGCGGTAGTCCCGCACGCTCCGCAGCACCCGCTGCCAGGCGGCACCCGTGTTCTCCGGCCAGCCCAGCGCCCGGCACACCCCCGTTTTCCAGTCCTGGCCGCGCGGCACATCGGGCCAGGCGGGGATGCCGACCGCCGCCGGCTTCACCGCCGCCCAGATGTCGACAAAGGGATGCCCGACGACCAGCACCACCTCCTCGCCGTGCGCCGCCCGCACCGCCTCCGCGATCCGCCACTCCTTGGAGCCCGGCACCAGATGGTCGACCAGCACCCCGAGACGGGCCTCCGGCGTCGGCCCGAACTCCTCGACCACGGACGGCAGATCGTCCACGCCCGCCAGGAACTCCACCACCACGCCCTCGACCCGCAGGTCATCGCCCCAGACCCGTTCCACCAGCTCGGCGTCGTGCCGGCCCTCGACAAAGATCCGCCCGGCGCGCGCCACCCTGGCCCGCGCCCGGGGCGCGGCGACCGAGCCCGAGGCGGTGCGCGCGGGCGCGCTCCGCCCCGCGCCCGCCGGCTTCGGGCGCACCAGTGTGACCTCGCGCCCCTCCAGCAGAAACCCGCGCGCCACCATCGGGAAGACCCGGTGCGCGCCGAAGCGGTCCTCCAGGGTGACCGTCGGCCCCTCGGCCGTCTTCTCCCAACGGATCACCGCCCCGCAGAAGCCGGTGGTGACCTCCTCGACCACCAGACCAGGATCGGCCGGCACCTCGGGCGCGGCCCGGGGGCGCTTCCACGGCGGGGTCAGGTCCGGATCATACGAACGCGCGCGCATGGGTCCATTCGATCACGGCCGGCCCGGCGCCCACCCGGCCCCGTCACCACCGGATCGCGGCCGGATCGCGGCCGGATCGCGGCCGGGTGCCGGACCGGCGGGCCGCCCGGCGAAGCCCCCGAGCCGCCCAGCAGAACAGGCGCGCCCGGTCGACCCGTCGCATGATCGTGCCATGGACGTCCCAGGCGTGGCCGACACCGGGCAGCTCGCGTGACGGCGGGCGGACCCTTCCCGTTCCCCGACGAGTCCGAGAGCGAGGCGCGGCTCGACGCGGCCGTGCTGCGCGCGCTCTTCGAGAAGTCCCCGACGGGCCTGCACGTGCTGGACACCGAGCTGCGCGTGGTCCGCTTCAGCACGGCGGCGCCGGGGATGCGGCACTTCGACCTCGGCGCGGCGAGGGGACGCACCTGGACGGAGCTGGGCCTCCCCGGCGCCGAGCCGGTGGAGCGGATGTTGCGGAGGGTCCTCGCGACCGGGGAGTCCGTCCGGAACCATCCGTTCGTCCACCGCACCGAGGAGGACGAACGGCCGCGCCGCCTCTATCTGGCGGCGTACCGGCTGGACGAGACGGACGGCCGGGTCCTGGGCGTCGCGGTCACCGTGGCCGACCACACCGACCGGGACCGGTACCGGGACGGGCTGCGGCTGGTCAACGAGGCGGGCCGGCGCGTCGGGACCACGCTGGACGTCTTCCGCACCGCGCAGGAGTGCGCCGAGCTGGCGGTGGCCGACTTCGCGCAGGTCGCCACGGTCGACGTCCTGGACCTGGCGGTGCGGGGCGACGCCCCCGCCCCCGGACCGCTGCCGCACACCGTCACCCTGCGCCGCGCCGGCTTCGCCCACGCCCTGAGGCCCGGCGCCCAGGGCGTGGTGCCCATCGGGCAGGTGCGGCTCCTGGACTTCGGCACCCCGCACGCCCAGACCCTCCTTGACCCGCGCCCCCGCCTGGTGCGGCGGGTGCGGCCCGACGACGAGTGGCTGCGCCGCGACCCGGTGTTGGCGCGGCTGCTGAGGGCCGGCGTCTACTCCCTGATCGTGCTCCCCCTGACCGCCAGGGGCATGGTCCTGGGCCTGGCGACCCTCTACCGGCTCCCCGGGACGCCCCCGTTCGACGAGGAGGACCTGACCGTCGCGGGGGAACTCGCCGACCGCACCGCGCTGTGCCTGGACAACGCCCGCCTCTACACCCGCGAGCACTCCCTGGCCAGCCTGATCAGGCGCCGCATGATCCCCTCAGGGCTGCCCCGACACAGCGCGGTGGACACCGCCCACTCCTATCTGCCCGCCCGCTCGGCCGGCACCTGGTACGACCTTCTGTCCCTGTCGGGGGCGCGCGTCGGGCTCGGCATCGGCGAGGTGCTGGGGGAGGGGCTCTCCGCCGTGGCGCTCATGGGGCGGCTGCGGGCCGCCGTCAGCGCGCTGGCCGCCCTCGACCTCGACCCCGCCGAGCTGCTCCACCGCCTGCACGAGCTGACGACGCGGCTCTTCGCCGAGCGCCCCGACCCGCCCGACAGCGCCAACGAACCCCTGCGGGCCCGCTGCCTGGTGGTGGTCTACGACCCGGTCACCACCCGCTGTGTGCTGGCCTCCGCCGACCACCCGTTGCCGCTGCTGCTGTCGCCGGGTGAGCGGCCCCGGCAGGTCGGCCCCACGCCGGGGCCGCCGTTGGGGCAGGACGAGCCGGACTACTCCGTGACCGAACTCGAACTGCCCAGGGGCAGCGTCCTCGCCCTGCACAACGCGCCCTGGTCCGACGACTCCAGCGAGGCGCTCCGGGCCGCGCTCGCCCGCGATCACGACGGCCCGCTCCAGGAGGCGTGCGACCGGGCGGCCCGCACGCTCTTCCCGGAACCGCCCCCCAAGGACATGCTGCTGCTCCTGGCCCGCACCCGGCGGCTGGCCGACGACCGGACCGTGCTGTGGCGGCTGGAGAACGACCCCGAGAGCCCGGGCCACGCCCGCCGCCTGGCCATCCGGCGGCTGCACGAGTGGGACCTCGCTGACCTCGCCTTCGCCACCGAGATGATCGTCAGCGAACTCGTCACCAACGCCGTCCGCTACACCGAGGGCCCCGTCAGCCTGCGGCTGATCAGGGAGTCCGCCCTGATCTGCGAGGTCAGCGACGGCAGCAGCACCGCCGCGCACGTGCGGCACGCGGCGCCCGACCACGAGGGGGGACGCGGGCTGTTCCTCGTCGCCCAGGTGGCCTCCGCCTGGGGAACGCGATTCCACGCCGAGGGCAAGACCATCTGGGCCGAACAGCCGCTGCCCGAGCACGTCGAGAAGCCCTGAGCGGCCGCGCCCCTCCCGGTCACGCCTTCACCCCGAACCGCCGTGCCAGCGCCGCCCGTTGGGCCCGAACGAACGCCGCGTCCACCACCGCGCCATGCCCGGGAACGTAGGCCGCCCGCTCCCCGCCCAGGGCCAGCAGCCGGTCCAGGGCCGCCGGCCAGCGCGCCGGTTCGGCGTCGGAGCCGGCCTGCGGTTCGCCCGACTCCTCGACCAGGTCCCCGCAGAACACCACCGAGGGCTCGGCCCCGCTCTCGCGCACCGCGACCACCAGGTCATGGCCGGAGTGGGCCGCGCCCAGGTTCACCAGCTCGGCCGCGCGCCCGCCGCCCAGCGGCACCGTGAGCCGGTCGGCCACCAGCCGGCCCGGCTCCGGTAGCGCGGCGGCCGAGCGCTCCGCCTCCGCGCGGTCCACCCCCCGCGCCACCGCGTCGCCGAGGACGTCCGCGTCCCCGCCCGTCCACGGCGGACGCCCGCCGGCCGCCGCCAGCGGCTCGGCCCCGGCGAACGCGCCGGCGCCCAGCAGATGGTCGAAGTGCGGATGGGTCACCGCCAGCCAACGCACCGGAGGGCAGCCACGTTCCGCCAGCTCAGCGCGGAGCGCGGCGCCCGCCGTCAGCGAGGGGCCGGCGTCCACGAGCAGCGTGCCCTCGGGCCCGGACACCGCGCCCACCGTCTCGTCCCAGCCCGGCAGCCGCCGGCGCACGACCCCCGGCGCGATCTCCTCCCACCCGCGCCCGGGCGCACCCGCCTGGTTCCCCGCGCCCTCGCCGCTCGTCGTCGTCATGGCCACGACCGTACCCGGGCGCCCGGCCGACCGCCGGGCCCAACGGCCCCCGCCGGGCGCCGCGTTCACGCTCCGTCGTGCGGCGGTTTCCGGCCGTTCTCCACCGACTTCCGGCCGACTTCGGCCGCCGCCCCGCCGCCCGCAACACGGCCCGTTCACTCTCCGTCTTTCTCCACCGTCGCTCGTTCCCCGCGCGGGCTACCCCGCCGTACACTGGAGCAGGCGTTGGCACTCTGCTCGCCGGAGTGCCAGGAGTCGACCAGGGGCGGCCAGGAGCCGACAGGGACGAACGAGTTGGACGGGAGGTGTGCGGCGTGCTCAGTGAGCGCAGGCTGGAGGTGCTGCGGGCCATCGTCCAGGACTATGTGGGCACCGAGGAGCCCGTCGGTTCGAAGGCGTTGACCGAGCGACACAACCTCCAGGTGTCCCCGGCCACCGTGCGCAACGACATGGCCGCGCTGGAGGAGGAGGGCTATATCGCCCAGCCCCACACCAGCGCCGGCCGGGTGCCCACGGACAAGGGGTACCGCCTCTTCGTCGACCGGCTCGCCGGCGTCAAGCCGCTGTCCTCGCCCGAGCGCCGCGCGATCCAGAACTTCCTCGACGGCGCGGTCGACCTCGACGACGTGATCGCCCGCACGGTGCGGCTGTTGGCCCAGCTCACCCGCCAGGTCGCCGTCGTTCAGTACCCCTCGCTCAGCCGCTCGACGGTCCGCCATGTCGAGCTGCTCGCGCTCGCCCCCGCGCGCGTGATGCTGGTGCTGATCACCGACACCGGCCGGGTCGAGCAGCGGATGATCGACTGCCCCGCTCCGCTCGGCGAGACCTCCCTGGCCGACCTGCGCGCCCGGCTCAACAGCCGCATCGTGGGCCAACGTTTCTCCGAGGTGCCCCGGCTGGTGGCCGACCTCCCCGAGGCGTTCGGCCTGGAGGAGCGGGGCGCGGTCGCGACCGTGCTGTCCTCCCTGCTGGAGACCCTGGTCGAGGAGACCGAGGAGCGGCTGATGATCGGCGGCACCGCCAATCTGACGCGCTTCGCCCAGGACTTCCCGCTCACCATCCGCCCGGTGCTTGAGGCGCTGGAGGAGCAGGTGGTGCTGCTGCGGCTGCTGGGAGAGGCCAAGGACTCGGAGATGACGGTGCGCATCGGGCATGAGAACCCTCACGAGGGCCTGACCTCCACATCGGTTGTGTCGGTCGGCTACGGTTCAGGGGACGAAGCGGTCGCGAAGCTCGGAGTCGTCGGACCGACCCGGATGGACTACCCCGGAACGATGGGAGCGGTGCGCGCGGTGGCACGGTACGTCGGACAAATCCTCGCGGAGAACTAGGTGGCGACGGACTACTACGCGGTCTTGGGTGTGCAGCGTGACGCCTCGCAAGACGAGATCAAGAAGGCCTTCCGCCGGCTGGCCCGGGAGCTGCACCCGGATGTGAACCCGGACCCCAAGACGCAGGAGCGGTTCAAGGAGATCAACACCGCCTACGAGGTGCTCTCCGACCCGCAGAAGAAGCAGATGTACGACCTGGGCGGCGATCCGCTCGGGGGTGCCTCCGGCGCGGGCGCCGGATTCGGCGCCGGCTTCGGGAACTTCTCCGACATCATGGACGCCTTCTTCGGCACCGCGTCCCAGCGCGGCCCCAAGTCGCGCACCCGGCGCGGCCAGGACGCCATGATCCGGCTGACCATCGACCTCAACGAGGCGGCCTTCGGCACCACCCGCGAGATCCAGGTGGACACCGCCACGGTCTGCAACTCCTGCAACGGCGAGGGCGCCGCGCCCGGCACCTCGGCCCAGACCTGCGACATGTGTCGCGGCCGGGGCGAGGTCTCCCAGGTGACGCGCTCGTTCCTGGGCCAGGTCATGACCTCGCGCCCCTGCCCGCAGTGCCAGGGCTTCGGCACCGTGGTGCCCAACCCGTGCCCGGAGTGCGCAGGAGACGGCCGGGTCCGCACCCGCCGCCCGTTGAACGTCAAGATCCCGGCCGGCGTGGACAACGGCACCCGCATCCAGCTCGCCGGCGAGGGCGAGGTCGGCCCCGGCGGCGGCCCGCCCGGCGACCTCTACGTCGAGATCCAGGAGAAGCCGCACGCCGTCTTCCAGCGGCGCGGCGACGACCTGCACTGCACGGTCACCATCCCGATGACGGCGGCGGCGCTGGGCACACAGGTCCCGTTGGACACCCTGGACGGCCGCGAGGAGGTGGACATCCGCCCGGGCACCCAGTCCGGCCAGTCCATTCCGCTGCACGGCCGGGGCATCACGCACCTGCGCGGCAACGGCCGGGGCGACCTGGTGGTGCATGTCGAGGTGCAGACGCCCAGCAAGCTGGACCCGGAGCAGGAGGAGCTGCTGCGGCGGCTGGCCAAGCTGCGCGGTGAGGAGCGGCCGACGGGCCAGTTCCAGCCGGGGCAGCAGGGGTTGTTCTCCCGCCTGAAGGACGCGTTCAACGGTCGATGAGCAGCGCTCCGGTCTTTCTCGTCGGGTCGCTGGCGGGCGCCGAGCCCGGCGCCTCGCTGACCCTGGACGGCGCCGAGGGGCGGCACGCGGTCGCGGTGCGCCGGCTGCGGGTCGGCGAGGAGGTCGTGCTGAGCGACGGCGCCGGCGCGGGCTGGCTGGGACGGGTCGCCGAGGTCGGCGGCCGGGACCGGCTTGAGGTGACGGCCCTGGAGCGCCGCGCGGAGCCCGAGCCCTCGCCGCACATCACGGTGGTGCAGGCGCTGCCCAAGGGCGACCGGGGCGAGCTGGCCGTGAGCACCATGACGGAGACCGGGGTGGACGCCGTCGTTCCCTGGGCCGCCGACCGCTGCGTCACCCAGTGGCGGGGCGAGCGCGGCGCGAAGTCGCTGGCGCGGTGGCGGGCCGCCGCCCGCGAGGCGGCGAAGCAGGCCCGCCGGCTGCGGGTGCCCGAGGTCACCGAGGTGCGGGACGCGGCGGGCGTGGCACGGCTGTTGGCCGACGCGGCGTTCGCCGGCGTGCTCCACGAGAGCGCCACGCTGCCGCTGGCCACCGCGCGACTCCCCGCCGAGGGCCGGCTGGTGCTGGTGGTGGGCCCCGAAGGGGGCATCACCGAGGCCGAGTTGACGGCCTTCGCCGCCGCCGGCGCCACCCCCTACCGGCTGGGCCCCACGGTGCTGCGCACCTCCACGGCCGGCCCCGCCGCCACGGCCCTGCTGCTGACCCGCACCGGCCGCTGGGGCTGACCGGCGGCGGGGGCAGCCGGAAAAGTCGGTTGCGGGCCGCACCGCCGCGTGAGAGAAAACTCCGCGAACCGGAGGGCGACAGGAGAGGAACGAACGATGAGGCGCACGTCTGTGTCCCGACCGGAAGGATTCACCTCGAACCCAAGGACCAGACGACTCAGTGCGTACCCCCGAACGCGTTCTCAACCTCGGAATCCTGGCGCATGTTGACGCCGGCAAGACATCCCTGACCGAACGGCTGCTGTTCTCCGCCGGCGTCATCGACGCGGTGGGCAGCGTCGACCAGGGCTCCACCATCACCGACTCCCTCGCCCTGGAGCGGGAGCGCGGCATCACCATCCGGTCGGCCGTCGTCTCCTTCCCGCTGGGCGCCACCGGCGCCACGGTCAACCTGATCGACACCCCCGGCCACCCCGACTTCATCGCCGAGGTCGAGCGGGTGCTCGGCGTGCTGGACGGCGCCGTGCTGGTGGTCTCCGCCGTGGAGGGCGTGCAGGCCCAGACGCGGGTGCTGATGCGCACGTTGCGGCGGCTGCGCGTGCCCACCCTGATCCTCGTCAACAAGATCGACCGCGCCGGCGCCAGGGACGCCCCCCTGCTCGCCGAGATCGCGGCCAGGCTCAGCCCGTTCGCCATCGCCCTCGGCCGGCCCGAGGGGCTCGGCACCCGGGGCGCGCGTTACGTTCCGCACGCCCCCGACGATCCCGCCTTCCGCGAACGGCTCCAGCTGACGCTCGCCGAGCACAGCGAGCCGCTGCTCGCCGCGTATGTGGACGATGTCGAGGTCGCCCCCGCCGCCCTGGCCGCCGAACTCGCCGCCCAGACCGGGCGGGCGCTGGTCCACCCCGTGCTCTTCGGCTCGGCCGCCACCGGCGCCGGGATCGAGGAGCTGATGAACGCCATCGCTCATCTGCTGCCGCCCGCCGAGGGCGACCCCGAGGCCCCGCCCTCCGGCACCGTCTTCGCGATCGAACGCGGCCCCGCCGGCGAACGGCTGGCCCTCGCCCGGATGTTCGCCGGCACGTTCCGGGTCAGGGACCGGCTGCCCTACGGCCCCCCGGGTGCGACCGTCGAACCGGCGCGGGCCAAGCTCACCTCGCTCGCCGTCTTCGAACGCGGCACCGCCCGCCCCGCCGAGGCGGCGGGACCGGGCCGCATCGCCCAACTGCGGGGCCTTCCCGGGGTGCGCGTCGGCGACGTGGTGGGGCGCGCGCCCGAACGGACGGCGGGCGCCCGGCACTTCGCGCCCCCCACGCTGGAGACCGTCGTGGTCCCCGAACGGGAGGCGGAACGCGGGGCGTTGCACGCCGCGCTCAGCCAACTCGCCGAGCAGGACCCGTTGATCAATCTGCGCCAGGACACCAGGCGCCGGGAGATCTCCGTCTCCCTCTACGGCGAGGTGCAGAAGGAGGTCATCGAGGCCACGCTGCGCGACGAGTTCGGCCTCGCGGTCGGCTTCCGGGAGACCACCACGCTCCACATCGAGCGGCCGGTGGGCACCGGCGAGGCGGTCGAGTTCATCAAGAAGGACGGCAACCCGTTCCTCGCCACCGTGGGCCTGCGCGTCGAGCCGGCGCCGGTGGACGCCGGGGTGAGCTTCCGGCTCGGCATCGAACTCGGCGCGCTGCCCCTCGCGTTCCTGCGGGCCGTCGAGGAGACCGTGCGCGGCACCCTCGCCGAGGGCCTGTGCGGCTGGCCGGTGCGGGACTGCGTGGTGACGCTGACCACCTCCGGCTACTGGGCGCGGCAGAGCCACGCCCACGCGGTGTTCGACAAGAGCATGTCGTCGACGGCCGGGGACTTCCGTGGCCTGACCCCGCTGGTGCTGATGGACGCGCTGCGGCGGGCCGGAACGCGGGTGCTGGAGCCGTGGCACCGGTTCCGGCTGGAGTTTCCCGCCGGGATGGCCGGCACGGTGGTGCCGGCCATCGCGCGGCTGGGCGCGCGGCCCGGCGAACAGCTCACGGAGGGCGTGGCGCTGGTGGTCGGCGGCGTGGTGCCGGCCGGCCGGGTGCACGCGGTCGAGCGCCGCCTGCCCGAACTCACCAGCGGCGAGGCTCTGTTCGAGACGGAGTTCGCCGACTACCGCCCCGTCCCCGGCCCCCACCCCCCGACCCGCGCCCGCACGGACGACGACCCGCTGCACCGCGAGGAGTACCTCCTGACGGTGGTCCGCCACGTGCGGAGGTGACCGGACGCCGCGTCGGCCCCCGGGGCCGACGCGGCGGCGGGGGCGCGCGGCGTGGCGGCGTGGCGGCGTGGCGGCGTTCAGATGTTCCCGTGGTCGGGATGCTGGCGGATCATGATGTTGAAGTCGGTGACGAACGACCAGTCCCGCAGGTACTTCGCGCGGTCCCGGCCCTCGGCGAGCCGAGCGCACTGCGCGCACCCCTCGACCGGCTCCGGCTCCGGCCGCTCCCCGCTGATGGGGTCAACGGGCAGCGGCCCCTCCGGCACCCCGAGGTGTGGCGCGAGATAGTCGGCGCAGGACTGAAAGATCACGGTGGGTCCTTTCGTTCGGTTGACCCTGATGTGGTCGTTACCCACGCTCTCGTCCGGGTGGTGTTGCTGGATAGGGGCCAGGTGTAGGCCAGTTGTCGGCCACACTGGGGACATGGGCAACGTCACTGAGGCCGACACCCGACGTGCCATCGGCGCCAACATCAAGCGACTTCGAGAAGCCCACGAGCCGTTCTGGAGCCAGGAACGTCTCGCCATGGAGACCTGCCGGGCGGCAGGCGTGCCCGCTGCCCCGCTCGGGCGTAAGGAGATCAGTCGCTACGAGACGGGCAAGCGCGCTCCCCGCGAGTGGCTGCCGTTCATCGCCCAGGCGCTGGGGGTCTCGGTGGAAGAGCTTCTCCCGCCGGATGCCCCCGCCGAACCTCCGCTGCCGACTCTGGCCGAATATCTGCCCGATGACGATCCGCTGGCTCCGCTGCGTGATCCGGCCGGGCGGCGGATCGGCATGGCGGAGGTCCGCGACCTGGGGCAGCGCGTTCACGGCCTGCGCCTCGCGGATGATGTGATGGCCGGTGGGGACCTGATCCGTCCGGCGCTTCGGGAGCTGCGCCGTGCCGTGCGGCTCTATCGCCGTGGCACCCACTCCGGCCATGTCAGCCGTCAACTCCTGGTGCAGATCGGTGAGTTGGCGCAGATCGCCGGATGGATCGCCAGCGACGCGGGGCAGCTCGCCGACGCGGAGCGGATCTACCGACTGGGCATCAGCGCGGCGCGGGAAGCGGGGGACTCGACTCTGGTCGGGAATGTGGCCGGCGCCCTCGCCTACCAGTACAGCAACAGCGGTCGCGAGACCGACGGCGTGGTGCTCGCTCAGGTGGCGCTCGCGGAGTCCGGCGCGGACGCGCCGGCGGAGGCACGGGCCCTGGCCCTGGACCGGCTCGCATGGGCGCATACCCAGGTGGGCGATGTCCAGGGCGTCATGCGGGCCCTCGGTGAGGCATCCGAAGCCCTGGTGCCGCGTCAGGAGAGGGATCGCGCAGGCTACCTGTATTGGGTGAACGCCGAGGAACTCCGCATCATGGAGTCGCGGTGCTTCACCGAACTGCGGCGCCCGCTGCGGGCCGTTCCCCTGCTGCGTGAGGTGCTCGCGGGCTACGACGCGACCCGGACCCGCGAAATGGCGCTGTATCTCTCGTGGTTGGTGATGGCACTCGCCGACGCCAACGAGCCGGAGGAGGCGGCCGCGACGGCGCGTCGCATGATCTCGTTGGCGGCGGACGTGTCATCCCGGCGGACGGGGGAGCGCACGAGGATCGTTCTCCGGCGCCTCGGCGACTTCGTGGCCGTCCCCGAGGTGGCCGAGCTGTTGGCCGACCAGGAACGTGCCACGGGGTGATCCGCTCCCGGCCGGCCAGACCGCTACAGCTGGGTGGGCCTACAGCTGGTGCGGCACGTCGTCGGGGCCCGGTTCCGGCTGGTCGGGGTGGCCGCGCAGGTTGAGGATGGCCAGGGCGAGGCCGCCCCACACCACCAGCATGGCGACGATCATCATCACGATGGCCGAGGCGGACATCAGCCGTTCCTCTCCGTCGGGTTGGGGGCGTCGGGGGTCGCGGCGGCGTCCCAGCGGGTCGCCGGCCGGCGGCGGGACAGCAGGGTCAGCAGGACGCCGACCAGCAGCGCCCCGCCGGCCACGCCCCAGCCGGCCCAGAGCAGGAAGGACGTCGAGTAGCCCCCGTAGGTCTCGTCCAGCTCGTTGATCAGGCTGTCCACCATCATCCAGGCCAGCACCACGGGCGTGACCACGCCGAGGCAGATCCGCCACCACACGCCCAGGCCGATCGACGAGGTGGCGTCGGCGTTCCGTTGCAGCGCGGGGAGTTGGCGCAGGGCCCAGCTGACCGTGACCAGCACCACCAGGCCGGCCAGCGCGATCCCGTACTGGTTGATGAAGTGGTCGGCGACGTCCAACAGATACAGCCCGCTGTCGTTGGCGAACAGCAGCAGCGAGACCACGGTCACCGCGCCGCCGACGCTCAGCACGGCGGCCGTGCGGCCAAGACCGGTCCGGTCCTGAACGGCGGCGATGATCACCTGAACGATGCTGATCAGCGAGGTAAAGCCCGCGATCACCAACGAGAGGAAGAAGAGCACGCCGAAGAACGCGCCCATCGGCATCTCCGAGATGATCTGCGGGAACGCGACAAACGCCAGCCCGACGCCGCTGGAGCTGACGTCCGCGACGCCGACCCCGGCGGCCTGCGCCATGAAGCCCAGCGTGGCGAAGACCGCGACGCCCGCCAGAATCTCGAACGAGCTGTTGGCGAACGCCGCCACCATCGCCGAGCCCGTCAGGTCGGACTTCCGGTGCAGATAGGAGGCGTAGGTGATCATGATGCCGAAGCCCACCGACAGCGAGAAGAAGATCTGCCCGTAGGCCGCCACCCACACGCTGCCCTCGGTCAACGCGCCCCAGTCGGGCGTGAACAGCGCGTCCAGGCCCTCGGCCGCGCCGTCCAGCGTGAGCGCCCGCACCACCAGGATCAGGAAGAAGCCGACGAGCAGCGGGATCGTCACGATGTTGGCCCGTTCGATCCCGCGCCGGATGCCCAGCAGCAGCACGGCCAGCGTCAGCACCCAGATCAGCAGCAGCGGCCAGGCCACGCCGGGAACGAACGTCGAGATCTCGCCGGGCGTCTCGTTCAGCTTCAGGAACTCGTTGTTGAGGAAGCCCTCGGGGTCGTCGCCCCACGCCTGGTCGAACGAGAAGCCGGTGTAGCGCACCGCCCATGCCAGGATCGCCGCGTAGTAGGTGGCCACCACGAAGCAGATCGCCACCTGCCACCAGCCGATCGTCTCGGCCGGCCGGGCCAACTGCCGCAGGGCGCCCGGCGGCGAGGAACGGTACTTCCGCCCGATCGTGTACTCCAGGATCAGCAGCGGGATGCCGGCGGTCAGCAGCGCGGCCAGGTACGGGATCAGGAACGCGCCGCCGCCGTGCTCGTAGGTCACGGCGGGGAAGCGCCAGATGTTCCCCAGCCCGATGGCCGATCCGATGGCGGCCATCAGGAAGCCCAGACGGCTGCTCCACTGTTCGCGCTGCGGCTGTGTGGCCTTGGTCGACATGGTTCCGGCGGGCTCCTCGCTCCTCGGGAGGTTGCTTCTGTGGCTTGTTCGGTGCTTGTTTGGCGCTTGTTCGGCTTTGGTGCGGAGATGCGGCGACTGGGGCACGTTACCAGCAGGTCACTTCGGGTCGGGGTGGCGTCAGGGAGCGTCCCGTGGCCTGCGGCCACGCGTACCCGGCGTCGCCGCGTTCGCAAACCCGGGCGGGGCCCGGGGCGGACCCCGGAACGGGCCCGGTGCGCGCCTCGCTCGACGGGCCGTCAGCGCGGCGGGAGGCGGTACCATCCTTCGGTCACTGCCCAGCGCCAAGGCCGAGGAGGACCCCGGGGGATGGCGGGAGAACCGCAGGCTGACTGCCTGTTCTGCAAGATCGTGGCCGGCGACGTCCCGGCGACGGTGGTGAGGGAGACCGACACCACCGTCGCGTTCCGGGACATCAACCCGCAGGCCCCCAGCCATGTGCTGGTGATCCCCAGGGCGCACTACCCGGACGCCGCCTCGCTCGCCGAGGCCGAGCCCGAGACCGCCGCCGACGTGTTGCGCGAGGCGGGCGCGGTCGCCGCGCAGGAGAAGGTCGCCGACGGCGGGTACCGCGTCGTCTTCAACACCGGTTCCGGCGCGGGGCAGACCGTCTTCCACGCGCACGCCCACGTGCTGGGCGGGCGCGGGCTCAACTGGCCCCCCGGCTGACCGGGGCGGCGCGGTGTCAGCGCGCGAGCTGGTGGTGCTCGGCACCGCCAGCCAGGTGCCCACGCGCCGGCGCAACCACAACGGCTATGTGCTGCGCTGGGACGGCGAGGGCATCCTCTTCGACCCGGGCGAGGGCACCCAGCGCCAGTTGACCCTCGCCGGCGTCAGCGCGCACTCCCTGACCCGGATCTGCGTCAGCCACTTCCACGGCGACCACTCGCTGGGGCTGGCCGGGGTCATCCAGCGGATCAACCTCGACCGGGTGCCGCACCCGGTGCCCGTGCACTATCCGGCCAGCGGGCAGCGGTACTTCGACCGGCTGCGCTACGCCACCGCCTACCAGGAGACCGCCGAGCTGCGGCCGGCGCCGGTCGCCGAGGACGGCGTGCTGGAACGGACGGCCGGCTTCACGCTGAGCGCGGCGCGGCTCTCGCACCCGGTGGAGGCGTTCGGCTACCGGCTTGAGGAGCCGACGGGGCGGCGGATGCTGCCGGAACGGCTCGCCGCGCTCGGCGTCACGGGCCCCGAGATCAGCCGGCTGCGGCGGACGGGGCGGCTGCGCGGGGTCACCCTGGAGGAGGTCAGCGAGGAACGTCCCGGGCAGCGCTTCGCGTTCGTGATGGACACGCGGCTCTGCGAGGCGGTCTACCAACTGGCGGACGGCTGCGACCTGTTGGTGATCGAGTCCACCTTCAGGGCGGCGGACGCGGCGCTGGCCGAGGAGTACGGTCACCTCACGGCCGGGCAGGCCGCGCGGGTCGCGGTGGAGTGCGGGGTGCGGCATCTGGTGCTGACGCACTTCTCGCAGCGGTACCGCGACCCGGAGGGGTTCGCCGGGGAGGCGCGGGCGGCCGGCTTCGCCGGCGAACTCACCGTGGCGGACGACCTGTCGCGTATCCCGGTCCCCCGGAGAGGGGCGTGAGCCTCTCTCCGCGGTCGACTACGCGCCGTGTCCGCCCCGGGGGCCATCGTCGTCAGCGGAACGGGCAGCCAGCACCCGTTCCGCGACCCGCGCCGAGTCGACCAGCGGATGGAGCGTCAGCGCGTGCCGGGCCAGTTCGGTCGAGCCGGTCGCCGCCGCCTCGATGGTGGTCCGTTCCACCGCCTTGACCTGGAGCATCAGCCCCACCTCGGCCAGCCCGAGGCTCAACGCCGGCACCGGATGGGCGCCGCCGGCGTCCACCTCGCAGACCGTCTCCACGATCGCGTCGTCGGGCAGCTCCGGAACGGTGCCCGCGTTGCGCACGTTGAGGATCAGCCGGGTGCGGCGGTCGTCGGCGATCGCCCGCATCAGCGCGAGCGCCACCCCGTCGTAGCCGCCGCCCTCCAGGTCGTGGCTGTCCCGTTCCCCGCCGCCGGCGGCCGCGCGTTGCTCCGCGCCATAGGTGCGTTCGCGCTCACGCCGGGTCTCCGCCCAGAGCGCCGGCGCGCGGTCCAGGTCGCGCGCCGCCTCGGCGAAGAACGCGCCCTGCTGGGCGGCGAGAAACGCGCCCCGCGTCTCCTCCGCCTTTGCCACCGCCCGCCGGGTCTCCCGCGCCAGGTAGTAGTAGTGCAGGTACTCGTTGGGCAACGCGCCCAGCGCGCGCAGCAGTTCGCCGCCGAACAGCCGTCCCTCCTCGAAGCTCGCCAGCGCCGCGTCGTCCGCGAGCAGCCCGCTCAGCAGGTCGACGCCCCGGTGGCTGAGCGAGTTGAGCCAACCCAGGTGGTTGAGCCCCACATAGCCGTAGGAGACCTCGGCCGGATCGACCCCGACCGCCCTGGCCGCCCGGTGCAGCAGCCCCACCGGCGAGTCGCAGATCCCGATCACCCGGTGGCCCAGCCGGGCGGCCATCGCCTCGGTCACCATGCCCGCCGGGTTGGTGAAGTTGATCAGCCAGGCGTTCGGCGCCAACTCCGCGACCCGGTCCGCCACTTCGAGCGCCACGGGCACGGTGCGCAGCCCGTAGAGCACCCCGGAGGCGCCCACGGTCTCCTGCCCCAGCAGGCCCTCGTCCAGCGCCGCGCGCTCGTCCCGCACCCGGCCCTCCACGCCGCCGACCCGGATCGCGTGAAAGACGAAGTCGGCGCCCCGCACCGCCTCGTCCAGGGTCCGGGCGACCCGCAGCGCCGGCGCCCCCGGCACGCCCTCCGCCAACGCGGCGCACACCCGGGCGATCACCCGCAGCCGCAGCGGATCGGTGTCGAAGAGAGTGACCTCGTCGCGCCGATCGGGCGAGCGCCCGTCGGCCGTTGTCAGCAGCGCCCGGTATACCAGGGGGACACGGAACCCACCGCCCCCGATGATCGTGAGCCTCATGGGCCGGAACGTACCGTAGAAACGACCACGAACCAGCTCGGAGCTTCAGGTGACCCTTAGGAACGAGCCCCCGGCGCGCTGCGTGATCGACCCGCTCGCCCGCGTCCGGACCCCGGCCGACCCGGCCTGCGACGTCTACCTCACCGGCGCCGTCTTTCTGGACATCATCTTCACCGGCCTCGACTCGGCCCCGGTGCGCGGCACCGAGTCCTGGGCCAGGGGCATGGGTTCGAGCCCGGGCGGCGTGGCCAACATGGCCACCGCCCTGGCCAGGCTCGGCCTGCACACCAGCCTCGCCGCCGCCTTCGGCGACGACAAGTACGGCGAGTACTGCTGGGAGACCCTGGAGCGCGGCGAGGGCATCGACCTCTCCCGCTCCCGCACACCCCGTGGCTGGCACTCGCCGGTCACCGTCTCGATGGCCTACGAGGGCGAGCGCACCATGGTCTCGCACGGGCACGAGGCGCCCCCGCCCGGGCCCGAGCCGGCCGCCGCCAGCGTGCCCGAGACCAGGTCGGCGGTGGTCTCGCTGGCCCCCGACCGACCCCAGGAGTGGATCGCCAAGGCGTCGGCGGCGGGCAGCCTGGTCTTCGCCGACACCGGCTGGGACGAGACCGGCCGCTGGGACCTGGAGGCCCTGCCCGACCTGGCGTACTGCGAGGCGTTCCTGCCCAACGCGGCCGAAGCCGTGCGCTACACCCGCACCGACGACCCCAGGGCGGCCGCCCACGCGCTGGCCGAGCGGGTGCCGCTGGCCGTGGTCACCATGGGCGCCGACGGCGCCTACGGCGTGGACGCCCGCACCGGCGAGAGCGCCCATGTTCCGGCGATCGTGGTGGAGGCCCTGGACACCACGGGCGCCGGGGACGTCTTCATGGCCGGCTTCGTCACCGGCTCGCTCGCCGGCTGGCCGCTGGCCGACCGGCTGGCCCTCGCGGGGCTGACCGCCTCGCTCTCGGTGCAGGAGTTCGGCGGCTCCCTCTCCGCGCCCGGCTGGAACGAGATCGAGACGTGGTGGCGCAACGCCCAGGCGCTCACCCCGCCGTCCGGCGCCGAGGGCGACGGGCCCTCGCTGGTCGAGCGGTACGCGTTCCTGACCGGGTTGCTGCCCGCCGCCGGGGAGCCCTGGCCGCGCCGCAGGGCCGTGCCCACGCTCGGCTTCCGGGGCTGATCTCGTGCCCCCCGGCACCGGGCCGGCAGGGTCGGCAACGGGGCCGCCAACACCCCAGCGCGGCAAGCCGATCGCGCTCCGTAATGTCCTACGGAAACGACCGGTGCGCGTCGTACCCTGGGGACCCACGGCCAGCCCAGTGAGAGAGGGATGAGCAGGTCCGTCCGGGCCGCCCATGACGCAGACACCCACACACCAGCCGAGCGCCACCGACGAGGCGACCGCGCGGTTCACCGTTCCGGCCAAGCACCCGATGGTCACCGTGCTCGGCTCGGGAGACGCGCTGCTTCGCGTGATCGAGCAGGCTTTTCCCGCCACCGACATCCATGTCCGGGGCAACGAGATCCGCGCGACCGGCGACGAGGCGGAAGTCCGGCTCGTGCAGCGCCTGTTCGACGAGATGATGCTGGTGCTCCGCACCGGCCAGCCCCTCACCGAGGACGCCGTCGAGCGCTCCATCGCCATGCTGCGCGGCTCCGGCGACGAGGACGCGAGCCCCGCCCAGGTGCTCACCCAGAACATCCTGTCCAACCGTGGAAAGACGATCCGCCCCAAGACGCTCAACCAGAAGCGCTACGTGGACGCGATCGACCAGCACACGGTCGTCTTCGGAATCGGCCCGGCCGGCACCGGAAAGACCTATCTGGCGATGGCCAAGGCCGTCCAGGCCCTCCAGTCCAAGCAGGTCAACCGCATCATCCTGACCCGCCCCGCCGTCGAGGCCGGCGAGCGGCTCGGCTTCCTGCCCGGCACGCTCTACGAGAAGATCGACCCGTATCTGCGCCCGCTCTACGACGCGCTCCACGACATGCTGGACCCGGACTCGATCCCCCGGCTGCTGAGCGCCGGCACCATCGAGGTCGCGCCGCTGGCGTACATGCGCGGCCGGACGCTCAACGACGCGTTCATCATCCTCGACGAGGCGCAGAACACGAACCCCGAGCAGATGAAGATGTTCCTGACCCGGCTCGGGTTCGAGTCCAAGATCGTGATCACCGGCGACGTCACCCAGGTGGACCTGCCCGGCGGGACCGTCAGCGGGCTGCGCCAGGTGCAGGAGATCCTCGACGGCGTGGACGACGTGCACTTCTCCCGGCTCACCACCCAGGACGTGGTGCGCCACAAGCTCGTCGGGCGCATCGTGGACGCGTACGACCGTTACGACGTACGGATCGGAAAGTAGCCACCGCGCATCATGGCGATCGAGGTCAACAACGAGTCCGGCCAGCCGCTCGACGAGCACGCCCTGCTCGACATCGCCCGCTACACGCTGGCTCGGATGCGGATTCACCCGCTCTCCGAGCTGTCCGTGATCGCGGTCGACGCGGCGGCCATGGAGCGGCTCCATCTCCAGTGGATGGACCTGCCGGGCCCCACCGATGTGATGTCCTTCCCGATGGACGAGCTGCGGCCGCCCGCCAAGGAGGACGAGGAACCCGTCCAGGGGCTGCTGGGCGACGTGGTGCTCTGCCCCGAGGTCGCGGCCGAGCAGGGCCGCGCCGCGCCCACCCGGCACTCCATGGACGCCGAGCTGCAACTCCTCACCGTGCACGGGGTGTTGCACCTGCTGGGCTACGACCACGACGAGCCGGCCGAGCGGGCCGAGATGTTCGGGCTCCAGCAGGCCATCGTTGACGGCTGGCGCGCCGAGCGGGGCCTGTCCGGGCCCTCGCCGGCCCCCACGCTGACATGACCGGCACCCTGCTGGTCGCCGTCGTGGCGCTGCTCGCCGTCGGCTGGCTCTCCTCCTGCGCCGAGGCCGGCCTCGCGGTGATCACCAGCTACCGGGCCGAGGAGGCCGTGCGCGCCGGGCGGCGCGGGGCGGCCCGGCTCGCCGAGGTGGCCGAGGACCCCACCCGCTACCTCAACCTCGCGCTGCTGCTGCGGGTGGCCAGCGAGATGGCGGCCGCCGTGCTGGTCGCCTACGCCTGCCTGGAGACCTTCGACGGCCTGCTTCCGGCGCTGTCGGTGGCGTTCGGCATCATGGTGCTGCTGTCCTTCGTCGCGGTCGGCGTCTCGCCCCGCACCATCGGGCGGCAGCACCCGTTGACCACCACCATCGCCGCCTCGTTCGTGCTGGTCCCGCTCGTGCGGGTGCTCAACCCGCTGACCCAGGCGCTGATCATCCTGGGCAACGCGGTCACCCCGGGCCGGGGCTTCCGCAAGGGTCCTTTCGCCTCCGAGGCGGAGCTGCGCGCCATGGTGGACCTGGCCGAGCGGGAGTCGCTGATCGAGGACGAGGAGCGCCGGATGGTGCACTCCGTCTTCGAGTTGGGCGACACCCTGGTGCGCGAGGTGATGGTGCCCCGCACCGACCTGGTCTCCATCGACCGGGACAAGACCCTGCGCCAGGCGCTGAGCCTCGCGCTGCGCTCCGGCTTCTCGCGGATACCGGTCACCGGCGAGAGCGACGACGACATCGTCGGCATCGTCTACCTCAAGGACCTGGCCCGGCAGACCCATGTGCGCAGGGAGTCGGAGAACGAGGCGGTGGAGGCCGTGATGCGGCCGGCCACGTTCGTGCCCGACACCAAGAACGCGGGCGACCTGCTGCGCGAGATGCAGCGCGACCACATCCATGTGGCGGTGGTGATCGACGAGTACGGCGGGACGGCCGGCCTGGTCACCATCGAGGACATCCTGGAGGAGATCGTCGGCGAGATCACCGACGAGTACGACATCGAACTGCCCCCAGTCGAGGACCTGGGCGGCGGCGCCTACCGGGTCACCGCCCGTCTCGACCTGGGCGCGCTGGGCGAGCTGTACCACCTCAGGCTGGACGACGAGGACGTCGAGACCGTCGGCGGGCTGCTGGCCAAGGCGCTGGGGCGGGTGCCGATCGCCGGCGCCCGCGCGGTGGTCGACGTCTCGGACGAGCAGCGGATCGACTCGGGCGGCCCGGCGTTGGCCGCGCTGCGGCTGACCGCCGAGTCGCCGGCCGGCCGCCGCAACCGGATCGAGCGGGTGCTGGTCGAGCCGGTGGCCGCCCAGCCGACGGCGGCGAACGAGGCCGAGCGGGGCGAGTGAGCCGGGCCGTGCGGCCTCGCCCGGCCCGGTCGGGGTGACCGCGCGGCCACCCTCGGCCGTTCACCCGAACGGGGGAGCGAGGGTGGCCGGGGGCCCGTTCGGGTGGCGCCATGGGACCCATGAACGCGCATCTGAGGACGGTCATGATCGCCGGGCTCGCGACGCTCAGCCTCGGCCTGGCCCCCGGCCAGCCGGCGGCCTCGGACACCCTGGGCGAGAGCCAGCTGAAGGAGGCGCTGCTGGACCCGGTGGACTTCCCCGAGGGCTGGGCCAGCGACAGCGAGGAGGCCGCCGAGGAACGTGGCTTCGGCGTTCCCCGGCCGAGCGAGGGCGACTGCCGCGAGCTGTTCGACAGCGAAGCGGACGGCACCCAGCGCGCCGGCTTCGCCAAGACCCAGACCGGCCCCTTCGTCACCACGGCCGCGACCGCCCACGACTCCACCGGCGACGCGCGGGCCGCGCTCGCCGAGTTCCGGGCGGCCGCCGAGCGCTGCGACACGTTCCACACCGAGGAGGGCCCAGGGGAGAACGCCGTCACCGTCGCCTATGACGAGGAGCCGCGCGGCGACCCCGAGGGGCTGGGCGACGAGAGCGCCGCGCTGCGCTACAACCGCAGGCTCGACGGCGAGAACGCCGGCACCCCGGTGCTGGTCGAGGTCGTGATCGCGCGGGTCGGGCCGCATCTGGTGCGGGTCGCGCAGGCCGGCCGCGAGGACCCGGACACCGGAAGCCTCACCGCCATCGCCGAGCGGGCCGTCACCAAGCTGACCGAGGTCGCGCGCGGGGACACCCCGGCGCCCAGGCCCGACCAGCCCGGCACCACCCGGCTGTGACCGGCGGGACCTCCCGGACCGGCCGTGACCGGCCGGACCTCCCGGCCGCCGCGCGCCGGTCACCGCATAAGCTCGTGGCATGACCGATGGCGTTGCCTCCCCGGCGGCCGGGTCCGGCGAGCTGGACCCCGAGGACCGCAAGATCATCACGTTGGCGCGCAGCGCCCGCGCCCGCAACGGCACCCCCGAGGGGGCGGCCGTGCGCGACGAGATGGGCCGCACCTATGTGGCCAGCACCGTGGCGCTGGACTCGCTGCGGCTGAGCGCGCTGCGCACCGCCGTGGCCATGGCGGTCGCCAGCGGGGCGCGGTCCCTGGAGGCGGCGGCCGTGGTGACCGGCGCCGAGGCGCCGGCCGACGAGGACCTGGCGGCCGTGCGGGACCTGGGCGGCGCGGGCACCCCCGTGCTGCTGGCTGGCCCCGACGGCGTGCTTCGTGCGACCATCTCCGCCTCATGAACTCCCCTGACGCCACGGCCGGCTCGGCCGCTCCGCACCGTTCCGGCTTCGCCTGCTTCGTCGGCCGTCCCAACGCCGGCAAGTCCACGTTGACCAACGCGCTGGTCGGCACGAAGGTGGCCATCACCTCGAACCGGCCGCAGACCACCCGCCACTCGGTGCGCGGCATCGTGCACCGGCCGGACGCGCAGCTGGTGTTGGTGGACACCCCGGGGCTGCACAAGCCGCGCACGCTGCTGGGGCAGCGTCTCAACGACGTGGTCCGCACCACCTGGGCCGAGGTCGACGTGATCGGCTTCTGCCTGCCGGCCGACCAGAAGGTGGGCCCGGGCGACCGCTTCATCGCCAAGGAGCTGGCGCAGGTCAAGCGCACGCCGAAGGTCGCCGTGGTCACCAAGACCGACCTGGCCGACCGCGAGCGGATGACCGAACAGCTCATCGCCGTCGACCAGTTGGGCCGGGAGGCGGGCATCGAGTGGGCCGAGATCGTGCCCGTGTCCGCCGTCGCCGGGGAGCAGGTGGGGCTGCTGGCGGACCTGCTGGTGCCGCTGCTGCCCGAGGGGCCGCCGCTCTACCCGGAGGGCGACCTCACGGACGAGCCCGAGCAGGTCATGATCGCGGAGCTGATCCGCGAGGCGGCCCTGGAGGGCGTGCGGGACGAACTCCCGCACTCCATCGCCGTGGTGGTGGAGGAGATGCTGCCGCGCGAGGACCGGCCCGCCGACCGGCCGCTGCTGGACGTGCACGCCAACCTGTTCATCGAGCGCCCCAGCCAGAAGGGCATCGTGATCGGCCCCAAGGGCCAGCGGCTGAAGGACGTCGGCACCAAGGCGAGGCGGCAGATCGAGGCGCTGCTCGGCACGCCGGTCTTCCTCGACCTGCACGTCAAGGTCGCCAAGGACTGGCAGCGGGACCCCAAGCAGCTGCGCCGGCTGGGCTTCTGAGACCCGGCCGGGCTTCTGGGACGGGGGCCCGGGGCCGTCGGGCGGTGGGCGGCCCGCCGCCGGAAGGGGAACGGGCCGCCGTCCGCCGTCAGTTGCTGGCCGTGGCGGCCGCCGCCAGGAGGCGTTCGGTGTCGGCCGGCGGCAGCCACAGCGCCTCGCCGACCGCGTTCAACATGTGGCGCTCGGCCTCCCGGTAGGGGCCGTCGGCCAGCGCGATCCTGGCCCCGCGCAGCAGCAGGCTCTCCCGCCCGGGCGTCGCCAGGTGCGGGGTGAGGGCCGCGACCGTCTTGCCCACCTCCGTGGCGACCAGCGGCAGCGCGCGCGCCGCCAGCGTCGCCTGGAGGGTCAGCAGCCGCTCCTCGGAACAGTCGGGGAAGCCGGCGTCCCGCACCGCCTCCAACGCCAGCCGGCGGGCCGGCTCGGCCTCCGTGCCGCCGGCGGCCAGCACGCCGAGGGCGACCGAGTGCACCGCCTCGCGCAGCAGCGTGGCCAGCCGCGTGGTGGTCGGCAGGACCAGCACCCGCTCGGGAAACCGGCTCCGGCAGGAGACGCACTCCACCACCGGGCCCGCCGTGCCGCGCCGCAGCAGGGGAACAGCCAGCACGGTCAACCGCCTTCGGCCTTCGAGCCGTTGGTACCGGCGGTCGCCGCCGCAGTCGGCGCAGAAGAAGTCCCCGTCGTCAGTGACCTGCCAGACGGTCCTGACCCCGGCCAACCGGGAGTGCACCACGTCGTACCTCCGTTACCCGCTGGCGACGATGCCGCGTCCGTGATGTTAACCACAGTCGAAGGCCGCCGTCAGTAGTGCGTAACGAAGTGATCGCGTCCGATGGTTCCCGGCCCGGAAAACCCGAGGCCGGGGCGGGTCCTGGCGACCCGCCCCGGCCGGGCGACGACAACCCGCCGCCGTCTCCGCCGCGTTGACGTCAGCGTGCCGCGCGGTTGACGGCGGAGACCACGGCCTTGAGCGAGGCGCGCACGATGTTGGCGTCGATCCCCACGCCCCACAGCACGCGGTCGCCCACCGCGCACTCGATGTAGGCGGCCGCCTGGGAGCCGGCGCCCTCGCTCATGGTGTGCTCGACATAGTCCAGGAGCCGGATGTCGGTGTCGACGACCCCGGTGCCGGCCAACGCGTCGAAGAACGCGGCGATCGGCCCGTTGCCGGTGCCGGTCAGCGTCGTCTCGGCGCCGTCCACCAGGGCCTCGACGGTGAGCGCGTCCTCGCCGTCCCTGGTGCTGGTGGTGTGCGCGTCGCGCAGCGCGATCCGGCCCCAGCCGGGGGCGCCGGTCTCCTGCGGCAGGTACTCGTCGGAGAAGATCCCCCAGATCGCGGCCGGGGACAGCTCGCCGCCCTCGGCGTCGGTCCGCTCCTGGATGATCTTGGAGAACTCCACCTGCATCCGGCGCGGCAGGTCCAGCGCGTGCTCGGTCTTCAACACGTAGGCCACGCCGCCCTTGCCGGACTGGGAGTTGACCCGGATCACGGCCTCGTAGCTGCGGCCCACGTCCTTGGGGTCGATCGGCAGGTAGGGAACGTCCCAGGGCAGTTCGTCGACCGACGTGTTCGCCGCCTTCGCCTGGTCGGCCATGGCGTCGAAGCCCTTCTTGATGGCGTCCTGGTGGGAGCCGGAGAAGGCGGTGTAGACCAGGTCCCCCACGTACGGGTGGCGCGGCGGGACCTCCATCTGGTTGCAGTACTCCCAGGTGCGACGGATCTCGTCGATCTGGGAGAAGTCGATCTGCGGGTCGATGCCCTGGGAGAACAGGTTCATCCCCAGCGTGACCAGGTCGACGTTGCCGGTGCGCTCGCCCTGGCCGAACAGACAGCCCTCGATCCGGTCGGCGCCGGCCATCAGCGCCAGCTCGGCGGCGGCCACGGCGGTGCCCCGGTCGTTGTGCGGGTGGACCGACAGGCAGACGAACTCGCGGCGGCTGAGGTGGCGGCCCATCCACTCGAAGCGGTCGGCGTGGGTGGACGGCGTCGAACGCTCGACGGTGGCCGGCAGGTTGAGGATGATCTCGCGGCCCTCGCCCGGCTGCCAGACGTCCATCACGCTCTCGCAGATCTCCAGCGCGAAGTCCAGCTCGGTGTCGGTGAAGATCTCCGGGCTGTACTGGTAGCCGAAGGTGGTGCGGTCGTCCAGCAGCTTCTCGGCGTACTCCATCACCATGCGGGTGCCGTCCACCGCGATCCCGCGCACCGCGTCCCGGCCGCCCCGGAAGACCACCCGGCGGAAGGTGGGCGCGGTCGCGTTGTACAGGTGGACGGTGGCCCGGCGCGCGCCGACCAGGGACTCGACGGTCCGCTCGATCAGCTCCTCCCTGGCCTGGGTCAGCACCGAGATGGTCACGTCGTCGGGGATCGCGTCCTCCTCGATGATGGACCGTACGAAGTCGAAGTCCGTCTGTCCTGAGGAGGGGAAACCGACCTCGATCTCCTTGTAGCCCATCTTCACCAGCAGGTCGAACATGGCGCGTTTCCTGACCGGCGACATGGGGTCGATCAGCGCCTGGTTGCCGTCGCGCAGGTCGGTGGAGAGCCAGCGGGGGGCCTTGGTGACGCGGTTGTTGGGCCAGGTGCGGTCGGGGATGTCCACCCACTCGAAGGGGCGGTAACGGTGGGTCGGCATCCCGGAGGGCCGCTGGGTGACGGTGGCGTTGGTCTGCGGCGTCGGCTTCTTCATGGGCGATGGACTCCTTGGGCCCGGACGGCGGGTGCGCCGTGGGGATCGACGGACGAGAGGACCGACAGACAGCACCGAACTCCGCGGGGAGGGGGTCGGTCTGTGGCCTACAGACCCTCGCCGCGGCGGCTAAGGAGAAGCGTCCAGGTTCGCATCGCAGCGTCCACCCTAGTCCCGTCGGGCGCGCTGGGCGCCCTCCGTCCCAGCATCCGAGACATCCCTCACAGGGGCGACGCGTGCGGGGGCGGCGTTCCGGCGGCTCGTGGGGCGTGGGTTATCCCGGGGGATTAGGTCCTGTCCGGCGGATCTTGTGACTGTCTCGGGTCCGTGTCGTTGGCATGGTCATGGGACGGGGAGATCTCACGAACGAAGAGTGGGTCCGGCTGAAGCCGCACCTGCCCAAGTCCGGGCAGCGAGGCGGTCGT
>NZ_RFFJ01000050.1 GCF_003696235.1 Streptomyces triticirhizae | reverse complement strand
CGGGGGCGGCCTGGGCCCGGGCCCCGGAGGCGGCGGGCCCGGCCGGTTCGGCGCGGTCGGCGCGCTCCGCGTCGCGCGCGGCCCGGCGCTCCTCGCGCCGCTCCCGTTCGGTGAGTTCGTCGAGCCGTTCCCGCGCCTCGGCCAGCCGCTTCTCGGCGGCCTCCTTGCGGCGGGCCAACTCGGCGCGCTCCTCGGTCAGTTCGTCGAGCCGGGCGTCGGCCTCGTCGCGGCGCTGGGTCAGGTCGCGCTGGGCGGCGAGCAGTTCGCGCAGCTCGCCGCCGCGGCGGTCGCTCATCCGCTCGTAGGTGGCCGCCCGGTCCAGGTAGGCGTCGGGGCTGTCGGAGAGCAACAGGGACAGCGAGGGCGACAGGCCGCCGGCGCGGTAGTGCGCGGCGGCGGCCGCGCCGAGGGTGCCGCGCTTCTCGTCGACCTCGCGCTCCGTGCGGTCCACCTGCTCGCGCCGGCGGGCGAGTTCGGCCTCCAGCGTGGCGACCCGTTCCACGGAGCCGTTGTAGGCGTCCACGGCGCGGTCGGCCTCGGCGAAGAGCCGGTCGACCTGCCGGGTGGCCTCGGCGGTCTCGTCGCCCCGGCCGGCGGGATCGGCACAGACGGGAACGGCGGAGATCACCGCGACGGCCGTCGCCGCCGCCGACCAGGCGGACAGCCGCAACACCAGACCGCCGCGCCGCGACGGGAAAGCATCATGAACGATCACTGCGAGCCGCGCTCCTTCGGTGGGGACCCGAGCGCAGCAGAATGTAGCCGCGTGGCGACCGAAGTCATGGCAGGACAACACCGCGCGGCCCGGCCGTGGGTGTCGGGTTCGCAGGTCACGCGGGGCGCGGGGGAAAACGGTTCGCCCAGCGAATCACCTGGTTGGTCCAGTTGGCGCGGCGCCCGTTCAGTGGGCCTACGGGGCCCCGGAGTTCGGGCCCGGAGCCGGCGGCGAGGGCGGCGCGGCCGGTGGCCGGTCAGGCCACCCTGGTGCCGAACTGGAAGGGCATGATGTCGAGGCTGGCGTACTCGACGACGCCGCCGGGTCTGGGCGCGTGGACCATCTGGCCGTTGCCCACGTAGATGCCCACATGGGTCAGCCCGGGATAGAAGAACACCAGGTCGCCGGGGGCGAGTTCGCTGCGGCTGACCCGGGTGCCGGCGTTGGCCTGATCCTGGGAGACGCGCGGCAGGGAGACGCCGGCCTGGCTGTAGGCCCAGGAGGTGAGGCCCGAGCAGTCGAAGGAGTTGGGGCCCGAGGCGGCCCAGACGTAGGGCGAGCCCAGCTTGGAGGTCGCGGCGTTGACGGCGGTCTGGGCGTAGGAGGAGGACGAACCGTCGGAGTAGTCGCGGTCGTCGGAGCGGCTGGCGCGGGCGGCCTCCTCGGCCTCGGCGGCCTCGGCCGCCGCGATCTGCTGCCGCTCCTCCTCGGTGAGCTGGTTGAGCAGGGCCTGGGCCTCGCTCAACTTGCCCTGGATGGTCTCCTTCTGCTCGCCGAGGGTGGCGCGCACCTCCTCCAGCTCGGCCAGCCGCTCGCCGGCCTCCTCGCGCTGCTGGTCGAGGGTGCGCTGCTGCTCCTGGATGAGCCGCAGCGCCTCGGCCTGCTTGGAGGAGAGCTGGTCCAGGGCGGAGGCCTGGTCCAGGAAGTCGTCGGGGTCAGACGAGAGGAAAAGCTGCATGGAGGGGTCGAGCCCGCCGTTGCGGTACTGCGCCGTCGCCATCGAACCCATGCTGTTGCGCAGCTCGTTGAGGCGTTCCTGGCCCCGCGCGGTGGAGTCCTGAAGCTCGGCGATCTCGTCCTGAAGCTCCTGCTCGCGCTCCTGGGCCCCGTTGTACTCCTCGGTGATCTCCTCGGCCTCGTGGTGCAGCTCGTCGACCTCCTCGCGGACGTCGTCGATGCTCTGGCCGGGGTCGGCCGAGGCGGAGGTGGCGGTGACGCCGACGGTGGCGGCGGCGGAGGCGGCCGCGCCGAGGATGGTCAGTCGAGCACGGCTTGGCTGCTTGGGACGACGGTGGGACGCCACTGGGGCGAGCTCCTTCTTCCTCAGCCGCCTGCCGGGTGGGCTGGTTTCACCCCGGCTCCGCGAGACTGCCGCGGACTAGGCGGTACCTCCACGGTCACCCGGGCTGGGTGATCTACCGCGCGAAGGTTCGAGGTGACCCTAGCGAGGTGTCTTTGTCCGGTTCAAATCCTGCCGGCCATATTTTACTTACCTCACACCGACCGCTGTCGGTCCCCCACATTCCGTGGCCCACAAAGGAGCGGCAACGCCCACCAAGGGGACGAACCGGCGCAACGACACTTCCGCCCCGCAGCGCCACGAAACGCCCGGCGCCACGCGACGCCCCCCGCCGTCGGAACGGTCAACTCCCCGTCGCTCTCCGGTTCCTGGGGTACCCGGTCGGGCGCCGCCGCAACCACCCCGTTCGGCCCGGCGGCCAACCTCAGGTGCGGGCCAGGCGGTTGAGCAGCAGCCGGGAGGCCACCGGCCAGGCGCCCGACCGCGCGATGCCGTCGGCCACCTCGCGGTCGCTGGAGACCACCACCACCGGCCGGCCGGCCGGCTCGGCCCGCACCAGCTGGCGGATCAGCTCGTCGGCCGTCTCGCCCGGCGAGCTGAACAGCACCCGCACCCCGCGCGGCGGCGTCAGCAGCACCGGCGCCGCCAGCTCGGCGCCGTCGAAGACGCAGGTCATCTCGGCGCCGGTCTGCGCGGCCAACACCGCGAGCCCGCGCATCAGTCGGGCCCGCTGCCGCTCCAACGGCATCGTCGGATAGCCGGTCTTGGTCACGTTGTAGCCGTCGACCACCAGATGGGCCTGCGGCAGGGCCAACAGCTGGTCGAGCACCGCCGGGTCGTCCCCGTCCAGCGCGCGCCGCGCGATGTCCGCGGGGCCCGGCTCGCCGGGCCGCACCGCCGCCACCGTCTGCGCCGGGAGCTGGCCCTGCCGCGCCGGCGGCAGGGCCAGCTCCCGGCGCAGACCCTGGGCCGCGTCCAACACCGTGTCCAGGAGCAGCCGCAGCCGGGTGTCCTCGATGCCCCGGTCCTCGCGGACCGAGCGGCGGCTGGCCTCCAGGGCCGCCTCGGCCCGCTCCAGCCGGCCGCGCAGCCGCCGCGCCTCGCTCTCCCCCGCCGCCCTGGCGGCGTCCGCCGCCGCCCGTGCCTCGTCCAGCTCGGCGCGCAGCTTGCGCACCGCCGCCTCGCCACGCCGCACGTCGGCGAGCGCGCTGCGCAGCTTGCGGTGCTGCGCGTCGCTCTCCTTGCGGGTGGTGTCCAACTCCGCGCGAAGCCGCTCCTGCTCGTCCCGCGACGACTCCCGCAGCCGCGCCAACTCCTCGCGCAGCTCCCGCAGTTCGCGTTCCCGCTCCTGGCCGGCGCGCTCCTCCTGGGCGCGCTGCGCCTCCTCGCCGGCCGCTGCGACCAGCTTGGGCCAGCCCGGCGGGCGCAGCAGGAACGCGGCGGCCGCCACCTCGACGGGGTCGGCCGCCGGGGGCGGGGTGCCGCGTTCGACCGCCTCGGCCAGCTCGGGCGAGGCGGCGCGCAGCACGGAGCCCACCCGGTGCCGGAAGAAGGTGTCGGACTCCAGCGCGGCGGCCATCGCTGAGCCGCCGAACTTCACCCGACGGGGTGGGGTGAACCGGGCATACTGCCGCAACGTGCTCGGCAACTCGGCCAGCGTCAGCCCGTCGAACGCCTCGCCGGCCAGCTGGATCACGCGGCCTCTGACCCGTTCGGGCAGCGGGCGGTCCAGGGCCTCGGCCGGCTCCGTCGCCTCAGGCTCGGCCCGTCCCGTCGCCTCCTCGCCGTCCGTCGGTTCCACAGCTGCACACCATCCGTCGGTCCGAGCGGCGGCCGGCCGGCCGACACTCCCCGTCACTGCGTATCTCCGTCACACTCGGCTTCACCCTACGGCCTGGTACGCGTCACGTCTGCTGGCCCAGGCCGGCGGGGCCGCCGATGTCGGGCCGCACGCGACCGGCCCGCGACCGGCCCGGCCCGCTGCCCGGAGGCTATGGTGTGGCCTGCGTAGGCGACCACCGATTCCGGAAATGAGGCGCAGCCGTGATCACTTCGATCGTGCTCATCAAGACCAGCGTGGACCGCGTCCCGGAGGTCGCGGAGCGGATCGCGGCCCTGGACGGGGTGAGCGAGGTGTACTCGGTGACCGGGCCGCACGACCTGATCGCCCTGGTCCGGGTGCGCGAGCACGACCAGCTCGCCGAGGTCATCCCGGCGCGGCTGAGCAAGATCCCCGGCGTGGAGTCCACCGAGACGCACATCGCCTTCCGCACCTACTCGCAGCACGACCTTGAGGCCGCGTTCGCCATCGGCCTGGACTCCTGAAGCCGGGGCACCGGCGCCCGAGCACCGCCCCGGGCCGCCGCGCGGCGGCCCGGGGCAACGCCACGCTCAGCGACGGGTGGTGGCGATCCAGCGCTCCAACGCCGCCCGCGCCGCGCCCGAGTCGATGGACTCGGCGGCGCGCGCCATGCCGGCCGCGATCCGCTGCGGCAGCGGCGCGTCGTCCGGCTCGATGGCGGCGAGCCCGGCCGCCGCGTTGAGCAGCACCGCGTTCCGCACCGGGCCGTGCTCGCCGTCCAACAGCCGCCGCGCCACCGCCGCGTTGGCGGCCGCGTCGCCCCCGCGCAGCGACTCGACGGGGGCCAGCTCGACGCCGACCGAACGCGGGTCGAAGGACTCCTCGGCGACCTTCCCGTTCCGCACCACCCACACCGTCGATGTGCCGGTGACGGTCAGCTCGTCCAGCCCGTCGTCGCCCCGGAACACCAGCGCCGAGCTGCCCCGTTCGGCCAGCACCCCGGCGAGGATCGGCGCCATCCTGGCGTCGGCGACGCCGGTCGCCTGCGCCCGCACCCGGGCCGGATTGGTCAGCGGGCCGAGGAAGTTGAAGAACGTCGCGACGCCCAACTCCTTGCGCGCCGCGCCCGCGTGGCGCAGCGCCGGGTGGAAGAGGACGGCCGGACAGTAGGTGATCCCGGCCTCCACCGCGACCTCGGCCACCCGCTGCGGGGTCAGGTCCAAATTGACGCCGAGCTGCTCCAGCACGTCGGTGGCGCCGCTGGCGCTGGAGGCGGCCCGGTTGCCGTGCTTGACGACCCGCACCCCGGTGCCGGCCACCACGATCGCGGACATGGTGGAGATGTTGACGGTCCGCGCCCGGTCGCCGCCGGTGCCGACGATGTCCACGGCCGGGCCCGGCACCTCGATCACGTTGGCGTGCCGGTACATCGTCTCGACGAGCCCCGCGACCTCCTCGACGGTCTCGCCCTTGGCGCGCAGCGCCACCGCGAACCCCGCGATCCGCACGTCGCTGGCCTCGCCCGACATGATCCGTTCCATGGCCCAGGCGGTGTCATCGCCGGACAGGTCCCGGCCGGCCAGCAGGGTGCTCAGCACCTCCGGCCAGTCGCGCGCCGCCCCGGTGTCGCCTCCGGCGGGGGTCACAACGCTCATGGGAATCACTCCTGGCGGGTCAGCGGTACGGACTCGTGCGCGCGGCCGGCCGCAACGCCCCCGGGCGGGGGACGCCGCCCGGAACCCCGGACGGGGCCCGGGACGGCCGCGTGGCACCGAAGCCTAGCGGCGGCCGGCGCGGGAGGGGGCGCGGTGTTCGGTCTCCGGACGGCCGTTCCCGCCAGCCGGCGGCGCGCGAACGGGCCGTGGCCCCGCCCGTCGCGTGCTCCGCGCGGGTGGGGCCACGGCCCGTTGCCCCGGCCTGTCGCCGGCCCGAGGTCAGTGGTGCTCGTCGTGGCTCTCGGCGATGGCCCGGTACTCCTCGCGGGTCGGCTTGGGGATCTGCGCCTGCTCGCCGAAGTACCCCTTGCTGATCCGCGCCCGCACCCGCTCCAGCGGACTGACCGGACGCCGCACGCCGTTCTCGTCGGTGTCGGGGCCCAGTTCGAACGGCTGGTGCTGCTCGTGCGCGGTGAGCGTGTAGAGGCGGTCCTGCGACAGCGGCTCGTGCACCTCGATGAACTCGCCGTGCGGCAGCCGCTTGATGATCCCGGACTCCCGCCCGTGCAGCACCTTCTCCGCGTCCCTGCGCTGGAGTCCCAGACAGATCCGCCGGGTGGCGAAGAAGACGAGCACCGGCAGGACGAAGAACGCGATCCGGCAGAACCAGGTGATGGCGTTGATGGAGAGGTGGAAGTTCACCGCCCACACGTCGTTGCCGCCCGCCAGCATCGCGACCGCGAAGGCGGTCAGCCAGGCCATGCCGAACGCGGTCCTGGTCGGGTTGTTCCGTGGCCGCTCAGCGATGTGGTGCTCGCGCGGGTCCTTGGTGACCCAGGCCTCGAAGAACGGGTAGACCGCGATGGCCACCAGCAGCGACGGGAAGATCGCCAGCGGCACCAACAGCCCGAAGTTGAGCGTGTATCCGCCGGGGATCACCCATTCGAGGCCGGGCATCATCCGGACCAGACCCTCGGAGAAGCCGAGATACCAGTCGGGTTGCGCGTTGGTGGAGATCTGGTCCGGTCGATAGGGGCCGAGCACCCAGACCGGGTTGATCGTCACCGTCGCCGCGATCAGGGTGATCACGCCGAAGATCAGGAAGAAGAAGCCGCCCGCCTTCGCCATGTACACCGGCATGAACGGCATCCCGACCACGTTGTTGTTGGTCCGGCCCGGGCCCGCGTAGTGGGTGTGCTTGTGGTAGACGATCAGGATCAGGTGCGCCACCACCAAGCCCACCATGATGCCCGGCAGCAGCAGCACATGCACCACGAAGAACCTGGGGATGATGTCGTGCCCCGGGAACTCGCCGCCGAAGATGGACATCTGGAGGTAGGTGCCGAGCACCGGCACCGCCAGGATCGCGCCCTCCATGAACCGGATGCCGGTGCCGGAGAGCAGGTCGTCCGGGAGCGAGTAGCCCGTCAGACCGGTGAAGAGCGCCAGCACCAGCAGCAGGAAGCCGAAGATCCAGTTGACCTCGCGCGGCTTGCGGAAGGCGCCGGTGAAGAACACCCGCATCATGTGCATGAAGATGCCGACCACGAACAGCAGCGCCGACCAGTGGTGGATCTGGCGGACCAGCAGGCCGCCGCGCACGTCGAAGCTGATGTCCAGCGTCGAGGCGTACGCCTCGGACATCATCACGCCCTGCATCGGCCCGAACGAGCCGGTGTACTCCACCTCGCCCATGCTGGGCACGAAGAACAGCGTCAGGTAGACGCCGGTCAGGATGACGATGATGAAGCTGAACAGGCAGATCTCGCCGAGCAGGAACGACCAGTGGTCGGGGAAGATCTTCCGCATGTTGGCCTTGGCCAGGCTGTAGATGCCCAGCCGGCCGTCGGCCCAGTCGGCGACCTTCTCGCCCGCCGGGGCCTTGCCCTTGGCGGTGCTCTTCCGGGGTTCCGTTGCCGTACTCATCCGCGCTCCCAGAAGCTCGGGCCGGGGGGCTCCTCGAAGTCGCCGAGCGCCGTGAGGAAGCCTTCGTCGTTCACCGTGATCCGCAGCTGCGGCAGGGGGTGCCCCGCCGGGCCGAAGAGCACCCGCGCGCCGTCCGACAGGTCGAAGGTGGACTGGTGACAGGGGCACAGCGCGTGGTGGGTCTGCTGCTCGTAGAGCGTCGCCGGGCAGCCGACGTGGGTGCAGATCTTGGAGAAGCAGAGGATGCCCTCGTGCCCCCACGCCGCCGAGCGCGGGTCCTTGATGTCCTCCGGCTCCAGCCGGACCAACATCACGGCCGCCTTGGCGATCTGCGCGTGGAAGTCCTCGTCGTGGTGGTCGAGGTCGCTGGGCATCGCCTGGGTCAGCGAGCCGACCGTGATGTCCTCGGGCCGCAGCGGCTGGCCGGTGTTCTCGTTGACGATCAACGAGCCCTCGCGCCAGGCCGTCTTCCGCAGCTTGTCGCCGGGCAGCGGGCCGAGGTCGCGGAGCAGCACCAGGCCGGAGAGCGGCACCAGGGCCAGCGCGCCGATCATCGTGTTCCGCACCAGCTTGCGCCGGCCGATCTGCGACTCCTCGGCGCCCTTGCGGAACTCCTCCAGCACATGGGACTTGACCTCGGGGGTCGCCGCCACCGCGTGCCGTTCCTCGACGCGCTCCTCGTCGGACATCAGGGTGCGGGCCCAGTGGATGGCGCCGGCGCCGATGCAGAAGAGGGCGAGGCCCAGGGTCGTGCCCAGCGCGAAGTTCAGCGCGCTGATGTGGCCGATCGGGAAGATGTAGACGATCTCGTCGATCGGGATGGCGAGATAGGCGACGATGAAGCCGATGGTCGCCAGCATGGAGACGGTGAACAGGAGGGCCACCGTGCGCTCGGAGCGCTTGGCGGCACGCTCGTCGATGTCCTGCCGCCGATGTTCGTGCGGGGGCAGCCCCGGGTCGGCGAACGGGTCGTCCAACACGGCCAGTTCACCCGAGCGCCGCTCACCGGGGAGGTGATCGTCGGACACGTCTTTTCGCGGTTCCGTTTCTTGGGATGCGGGGTTGTGGTGGTGGCGATCGCTCATGACTTCCTGGCCTTAGCGCTCCTGGCCCCGATCCACACGGTCAGCGCGACCAGCGCGCCGATGCCGAAGGTCCAGGCGAACAGGCCCTCGCTCACCGGGCCGAAGCCGCCGAGCGTGAAGCCACCGGGGTTGGCCGACTCCGAGGTGTTGACCTCGTTGAGCCACGCGATGATGTCCCGCTTCTCCTGCTCCGGCAGCACCGTGTCGGGGAAGGAGGGCATGTTCTGCGGGCCCGTCAGCATCGCCTCGTAGATGTAGATCGGCTCCACGTTGTCCAGCCCGGGCGCGTACTTCCCGTTCGTCAGGGCGCCGCCCTGGCCGGTGAAGTTGTGGCACTGGGAGCAGTTGGTGCGGAACAGTTCGCCGCCTCGCGCGGCGTCGCCGTTGGCCGGGTCGTAGGCGGACTCCTCGGGAACGGCCGGACCCGGGCCCAGCGAGCCGATGTACGCGGCGAGTTGGTCGATCTCGGCCTGGGTGTACGCCCGGGGCTTCTCCGGCGCCTGGGCGCCGGGGTTCTGGAGGGGCATCCGGCCGGTGCCGACCTGGAAATGCACGGCCGCCGGCCCCACGCCCACCAGGCTGGGGCCGTCGCTGCCGCCCTCACCTGACCTGCCGTGGCAGCTGGAGCAGCCGACCCGGTAGAGCGCCTCGCCCTCCTCGATGGCGAGGGACTGGGCCGTGGTGTCGGCCTGCGCCTCGTCGGCGGGCGCGAAGGCGGCGTACAGCCCCCCGGTGGCCGCCAGCGCGATGAGGAGGACGACAAACACCGCCAGTGGATGGCGCCGTCGTGCGGAGAGCTTTTTCACGGATTACCCCGGTGTCAGGATCTTCTGCGTCGGTGCTTGGGACAAAGGTCCGGTGCGGCGTGAGCTACTTGATGAGGTAGATGGTGGCGAAGAGGCCGATCCACACGACGTCCACGAAGTGCCAGTAGTACGACACGACGATGGCCGTGGTGGCCTGTTCGTGGGTGAAGCGGCGGGCGGCGTAGGTCCTGGCGAGGACGAACAGGAAGGCGAACAGCCCGCCCAGCACGTGGAGGCCGTGGAAGCCGGTCGTCAGGTAGAAGGCCGAGCCGTAGGGGCCGGAGGCGAGGGAGATGCCCTCGTGCGCCACCAGCTCGACGTACTCGGTGACCTGACCGCCGATGAAGATCGCGCCCATCGCGAAGGTGACCACGAACCAGCCGCGCAGCCTCTTCACATCACCCCGCTCGGCCGCGAACACGCCGAGCTGGCACGTCACCGAGGAGAGCACCAGGATCGTCGTGTTGGTCAGCGAGAAGGGCAGGTTGAGCGTGTCCGCGTTCTCCTGCCAGTACTCGGGGCCCATCACCGAACGAAGGGTGAAGTACATCGCGAAGAGGGCCGCGAAGAACATCAGCTCGGAACTCAGCCAGATGACCGTCCCCACGGAGGTGACGTTCGGCCGGTTGACCGACGGGATCGCGTGCCCGGTGTCTACTGCTGTTGCTGTCGCCACGCCCGTCATTATGTCGGTCGCTTTTCCGGGGCTTGTCTCGGGGGTGGGGTTCGGTGTGTCAACGACCCTCGCCGGTGGCCCGCACGGGCGTCCGACCCGCGCCCCCTGCCTGTGGCCCGACCCGACGGAGTAGCATCACCGCGCAACGGACAACCCCCAGCGGGCGGAGGAACGATGCAGCGCAGCGCCACGGTGCTGGTCTACAGCGACGACGTCAACACCCGGGAGCAGGTGCGGCTCGCGGCCGGCACGCGCCCGGCCAGTGACCTGCCCGCCATCGAGTATCTGGAGTGCGCGACCCTGCCGGCCGTGCTGTCCGCGCTGGAGAACGGCGGCGTCGACGTCTGTGTGTTGGACGGGGAGGCGGTTCCGGCGGGCGGGATGGGCGTCTGCCGGCAGATCAAGGACGAGATCTTCGAGTGCCCGCCGGTGCTGCTGCTGATCGGGCGGGCGCAGGACGCCTGGCTGGCCACCTGGAGCCGCGCCGAGGCCGCCGTGCCGCACCCGGTCGACCCGGCCGAGCTGACCGAGGCCCTGACGGGGCTGCTGCGCCAGCGGCTGTCCTCGGCCGCCGCCTGAGGCGGGCGGCGGGCGCCGCGCGAGCGTTCAGACACTCGGACGCAGCCGGCCCGCCGCCGGCTGGGCGTGGTCGTCGCCCTGCTGCTGGTGGAGGGCGCTGCCCTCCAGCCACTCCTCCCAGGAGAGGTTCCAGTCGCCGAAGCCGTTGCCGAACGGGGCCATGTCCTCGCCCTCGCCGTTGACGTGCTCCACGATGTCGCCCGGCTTGATCAGGTCGAAGAACCACTGGGCGTTCTCCGTGCTCATGCCCGTGCAGCCGTGGCTGACGTTGGCCGAGCCGTGCGAGGCGGCCGACCAGGGCGCGCCGTGGACGTACTCGCCGCTCCAGGTCAGCCGGGTGGCCCACTGGACGTCCAGGTCGTAGGACTCGGCGCTGCCGGCGGGGATGCCGATGCTGGTGCCGGTCATCCGGACGTTGGGCTCCCGGCCGAGCACCACCTTCTTGCCGTTGCGGGTGCGGAAGCCCTCCTTGCCGGTGGTGATGGGCACCGTGCGCACCGCCTCGCCGTCCTGGTAGACGGTCATGGTGTGGGCCTGGATGTCGGCCACCGCCTCCACCCGTTCCCCGGTGCGCAGTTCCACCGGCTCGGCGCCGCCGCCGCGCAGTCCGTCGGCTATGGCGAGGCCCTCCAGCTGGGAGGTGACGGAGATCCTCGTGTCGGCCGGCCAGTAGTCGCGCGGCCGGTAGTGCAGCTCCTTGTCGTCGACCCAGTGCCAGGCGCCCTTCACCTCGGGCTCGCTGGAGACCCGCAACGCGGCCTCCACCAGGGCCCGTTCGCGCGCTCCGCTCACCTCCTCGCTCAACTCGGCGGTGATGGGCTGGCCGACGCCGTAGGTGCCCGGCTCCGGGCCGAACGTGACGTCGACGCGGTCCGCCTCCGAGGAGCCGGTGCGGAAGCTGTGCTCGCCCCGGCCCGGCTCGCCGTCGCCGTTCTCCGTGCTCACCCGAACGGTGTACTTGGCGCCGGCGGTCAGCAGGGCGCTGCTGCGCCAGGAGCGGCCGTCGGCGGAGAGTTCGCCGTCGAGGCGGCGGCCGGCGGCGTCGGTGGCCTCGACGTCGGTGATGCGGGCCCCGGCGGCGCGGGCGGAGATCTTCAGCGGGGCGTCGGGGTTGACCTCGGCGCCCTCGGTGGCGCCGCCGAAGGAAAGGTGTTCGAGGGCGTCGTAGGGCTGGTCGCTCAGTGACCTCGCGTCACCACCGCACGCGGTGAGGCCGGCCAACAGCGGGGCGAGTATCAGCGTGCACCGGAGGGTGGTCCGCGTGGGGAGGATCTTCGAGTAGGTCATAGCCACAAAATACGGAGAATGCCCCGAAACAGCCCGGCGGTCGCCGGCAAACGGGTGGGCCCCCGGAGCGCGCGCTCCGGGGGCCCGATCCGACCGTACGGACGAGGGTCACTGCGTCTGGTTCTCGCCCCGGTAGTACTCGAAGACCCACAGCCACAGCCCGATGAACATCACCGGGATGGTGAAGATGAGGAACCACCAGCCGAAGACGGGCCCGAGGAAGGCCAGCGCGGCACCGGCGGCCAGCAGCAGCGGCGCCCAGCTGTGCGGGCTGAAGAAGCCCACCTCGCCCGCGTCGTCGGCGACGTCCGCGTCCTTGTTGTCCTGGGCTCCGACGTCCACCCGGCGGGCCGTGAAGAGCAGGTAGAACCCGATCATCAGGGAGAGGGCGAACGACAGGAACAGCGCCGTGGTGCCCACCGGCTCCTGGGACCAGAGGCCGTAGACGGCGGCCACGGCCAGCAGGAAGACGGCGAGCCAGGTGAAGAGGTGTCCCTGAATCCTCATGCGCCGGCCTCCTTGCCGGTGAGGGCCTCGGCCTCGTGCCGGGCCTCGTTCTCCAGCTGGTCGAGCGCGGCGACCTCGGGGTGGTGCAGGTCGAACGCCGGCGACTCGGAGCGGATCTTGGGCAGGGTGACGAAGTTGTGCCTCGGCGGCGGCGAGGAGGTCGCCCACTCCAGCGAACGCCCGTAGCCCCAGGGGTCGTCGGTGTTGACGTACTCGCCGTACTTCCACGTCTTCCAGACGTTGTAGAAGAACGGCAGCATCGACATGCCCAGCAGGAACGAGCTGATGGTGGAGATGGTGTTGAGCGTGGTGAACCCGTCGGCCGCCAGGTAGTCGGCGTACCGCCGGGGCATCCCCTCGGCGCCCAGCCAGTGCTGCACCAGGAAGGTGCCGTGGAAGCCGACGAAGAGCGTCCAGAAGGTGATCTTGCCGAGCCGCTCGTCGAGCATCTTCCCGGTCCACTTGGGCCACCAGAAGTGGAAGCCGGCGAACATCGCGAAGACGACGGTGCCGAAGACCACGTAGTGGAAGTGGGCCACCACGAAGTAGCTGTCCGAGACGTGGAAGTCCAGCGGCGGCGAGGCCAGGATGACGCCCGTCAGCCCGCCGAAGAGGAAGGTGACGAGGAAGCCGACCGACCACAGCATCGGGGTCTCGAAGCTGAGCGAGCCCTTCCACATGGTGCCGATCCAGTTGAAGAACTTCACGCCCGTCGGCACCGCGATCAGGAACGTCATGAAGGAGAAGAACGGCAGCAGCACCGCTCCGGTGACATACATGTGGTGCGCCCAGACCGTCACCGAGAGGCCGGCGATGGTGATCGTCGCGGCCACCAGGCCGATGTAGCCGAAGATCGGCTTGCGGCTGAAGACCGGGATGATCTCCGAGACGATGCCGAAGAACGGCAGCGCGATGATGTACACCTCGGGATGGCCGAAGAACCAGAAGAGGTGCTGCCAGAGGATGGCGCCGCCGTTGGCCGCGTCGAAGATGTGCGCGTCGAAGAGCCGGTCGGCCGCCAGTCCGAAGAGCGCCGCCGCCAGCACCGGGAACGCCAGCAGCACCAGCACGCCGGTGAGCAGCACGTTCCAGGTGAAGATCGGCATCCGGAACATGGTCATGCCCGGGGCGCGCATACAGATGATGGTGGTGATGAAGTTGACCGCGCCCAGGATGGTGCCGAAGCCGGAGAGCGCCAGGCCCATCACCCACATGTCGGCGCCGACTCCGGGGGAACGGATGGCGTCGGAGAGCGGCGAGTAGGCGAACCAGCCGAAGCTGGCGGCGCCGTTGGGCGTGAAGAAGCCGCCGACCGCGATCAGGCCGCCGAACAGGTAGAGCCAGTAGGCCAGCATGTTCAGCCGGGGGAACGCCACGTCGGGCGCGCCGATCTGGAGCGGCATGATCCAGTTGGCGAAGCCGGCGAAGAGCGGGGTCGCGAAGAGCAGCAGCATCACCGTGCCGTGCATGGTGAACAGCTGGTTGAACTGCTCGTTGGAGACGACCTGCGTGCCCGGCCTGGCCAGCTCGGCCCGCATGATGAGGGCCATCACGCCGGCGGCGATGAAGAAGACGAAGGACGTCAGCAGGTACATCGTGCCGATGGTCTTGTGGTCGGTGGTGGTGAGCCACTTCACGACCATGGCACCGCGCTGCGGCTGACGCCGCGGTGGGCCCGCGGCCTGGTCTGACGCTTTGCTGAGCGCGCTGGGGGATTCCTCGACGGAAGTCACGATCGGCCCTCGTTGGTCTCGGCGTTCACGGCCGCCTCGGTCTGCTCGATGCCGGCCGGCGCGAAGCCGGTCTGGCCCCTCTCTGCCAGTTCCTGGAGGTAGGCGTCGTACTCCTCGGGCGACACCACCCGGACGTTGAAGAGCATCCGCGAGTGGTCGACGCCGCACATCTCGGCGCACTTGCCCAGGAAGGTGCCCTGACGGTCCGGGGTCACCTCGAAGGTGTTGACGTGCCCGGGGATCGCGTCCTGCTTCATCAGGAACGGAACCACCCAGAAGGAGTGCACCACGTCCCTGGACGTGATGATGAACTGCACGGTCTCACCCTCGGGGAGGACCAGCGTCGGGCCCGGGTTGCCGGTCTCCGGGTCACGGTCGGCGGGGGTGCCGATCTCGTAGACACCGTCCGCGTCCTCCGGAACCCGCTCCATCATCCGGTCGGGGATGGACGCCAACTCCTCGGCCTCACTGGCGTACTCGTCCGAGATGCCCATGGGCTCCAGGTAGTTGAACGCCCAACTCCACTGGAAGCCCACCACGTTGATCACGTGGTCCGGCTCGTCGGAGGTCTCCAGCAGCTCGGTCTGGTCCCGCGCGGTGAAGTAGAAGAGCACCGAGACGATGAGCAGCGGCACGAGCGTGTAGAGCGCCTCGATGGGCACGTTGTAGCGGTTCTGCGGGGGAACCTCGACCTTGGTCCGCGACCGCCGGTGGAAGAAGACACTCCACAGGATCAGGCCCCAGACCAGCACCCCGGTTGCCAGTGCGGCGGCCCAGGAACCCTGCCACAGGGCCAGGATGCGGGGCGCCTCCTCCGTGACCGGGGTGGGCATACCGAGTCGGGGGAAGTCCTCGGATGTGCAACCTGTCGCGGTTGCCAGGACCAGGCCCGCGATCAGCGCCTGCGGCAGAACCCGCCGCATCGGGCGCCGCGACGAGCGGTCGGAGCCGTTGGGACTCACGTAGCGCCTTCCCGAGAGTCTCGCCCATGTCCGGGCTGCCATCGCACGGAGCGGGGCCGGCCCTGGCACGGGCAGGGTTTGGATGTTTATGCGGACCAAACCCTACTGGACGTCCCCGGGCGCCACGCGGGGAGGGTGCCCAACGCGCCGCGAGGGGCCACGAAGGGCGTGCTGGGCGGCCGTTCCGGGCTTGTTAGCGTGGCGCTCGTGGCTTACTTCGACGCGGCGTCGGCGCTGCCTCTTCACCCGGTCGCCCAACAGGCCCTGGTGGCCGCCGTCGCTGACGGCTGGGCCGATCCGGCCAGGCCGCACCGGGAGGGTCGGCGGGCGCGGCTGTTGCTGGACGCGGCCAGGGAGACGGCGGCGGATGCGGTCGGGTGCCGCCCGGACGAGTTGGTCTTCACCTCGTCGGGGACGGCGGCGCTGCACCGGGGGATCGCCGGGGCGTTGGCGGGTCGGGCCAGGGTCGGGCGGCACCTGCTGGTCTCGGCCGTGGAGCACTCGGCGGTGCTGCACGCGGCCGAGGCGCACCGGGCGGCGGGCGGCACCTCGGCGGAGATCCCGGTGGACCGGCTGGGGCGGGTGAGCCCGGAGGCGGTGGCCGAGGCGCTGGGCGCGGCCCCTGGGCCGACGGCGCTGGTCTGTGCGCAGTCCGCCAACCACGAGGTGGGCACGGCGCAGCCGGTGGCCGAGATCGCGGCGGAGTGCCGGGCGGCGGGCGTGCCGCTGCTGGTGGACGCGGCGCAGTCGCTGGCGTGGGGGCGGGTCGGGGGCGACTGGTCGCTGTTGGCGGGCAGCGCGCACAAGTGGGGCGGTCCGTCCGGGGTCGGCCTGTTGGCGGTGCGGAAGGGGACGCGGTTCGCGCCGGTGGCCCCGGTGGACGAGCGGGAGTCGGGCCGGGTGCCGGGCTTCGAGAACATCCCCGCCGTGGTGGCCGCCGCCGCCTCGCTGCGCGCGGTCAGGGCGGAGGCGGAGGCCGAGGCGGCCCGGCTGTCGGCGCTGGTGGAACGGGTGCGTGCCCGGGTTCCCGAACTGGTGCCCGACGTGGAGGTGGTGGGCGATCCGGTGCGCCGACTGCCGCACCTGGTGACGTTCTCCTGTCTCCATGTCGACGGCGAGGCCCTGCTGCACGCCCTGGACCGGGCGGGGTTCTCGGTCTCCTCCGGCTCCTCGTGCACATCCAGCACCCTGACGCCCAGCCATGTGCTGCGGGCGATGGGGGTGTTGTCGGAGGGGAACGTGCGGGTGTCGCTGCCGCCGGGCACCGCGCCGGACGAGGTGGACCGCTTTCTCGACGTGCTGCCCGGGGCGGTCGCCGGGGTGCGGGCCCAGCTCGCTGCGCCGGTCGCCGGCCCGGACGCGGCCCGGACGCCGGGGGGACCGGCGGCCGGGGAGACCGGGGAGCTGGTGATCGACTCGTTGGGTAAGCGCTGCCCGATCCCGGTGATCGAGTTGGCCCGCGCGATCGGGCGGGTCCCGGTGGGCGGGACGATCGCGGTGCTGGCCGACGACGTCGCCGCCCGGCTGGACATCCCGGCCTGGTGCGAGATGCGCGGCCAGGAGTATCTGGGCGAGACGGCGCGGGAGTCGGAGGGTGGGCCCGGCGGCTCGGCCTACCGGGTGCGGCGGCTGGCCTGAGCCGCACGGGTCCGGCGGCTCGCCGGCTCAGCGGATGAAGGGGCGGATCTCCTCGGCCGCGTCGATCCCGTAGGCCTTGGTGAAGCGGTCGATGAAGGAGCCCCGGTTGAGGGTGTACTCCTGGGTGCCGACGGTCTCGATGACCAACGTGGCGACCATGCAGCCGAGTTGGGCGGCGCGCTCCAGCGAGGTGCCCCAGCTGAGGCCGGAGAGGAAGCCGGCGCGGAAGGCGTCGCCGACGCCGGTGGGGTCGGCCTTGGCGTTCTCCTCGGGGCAGCCGACCTCGATGGCGGGCTGACCGGCGCGCTCCACGCGCACGCCCCGCGCGCCCAGGGTGGTGACGCGGGTGTCGACCTTGGTGAGCACCTCCTCGTCGCTCCAGCCGGTCTTGCTCTCGATGAGGGCCTTCTCGTACTCGTTGCTGAAGAGATAGGTCGCGCCCTCGGTCAGCAGCCGGATCTCGTCGCCCTCCATCCGGGCCAGCTGCTGGGAGAAGTCGGCGGCGAACGGGATGTTCCTGGTGCGGCACTCCTCGGTGTGCCGGAGCATCGCCTCGGGGTCGTCGGCGCCGATGTGCGCGAGGTCGAGACCGCCGACCCGTTCGGCGACCATCTGGAGTTCGATCAGCCGTGCCTCGCTCATGGCCCCGGTGTAGAAGGAACCGATCTGGTTGTGGTCGGCATCGGTCGTGCAGACAAAGCGGGCGGTGTGCAGCATCTCGGAGATCCGCACGGACTCGCAGTCCACGCCGTGCCGCTCCAGCCAGGCGCGGTACTCGTCGAAGTCCTGGCCCGCCGCGCCGACGAGGATCGGTCGGGCGCCCAACTGGCCCATGCCGTAACAGATGTTGGCGGCGACCCCGCCGCGTCGCACCTCCAGGCCGTCCACCAGGAAGGAGAGGGAGACCGTGTGCAGTTGGTCGCCCACCAGCTGGTCGGCGAACCGGCCGGGAAAGGTCATCAGATGGTCGTTGGCGATCGAACCTGAGACAGCGATGCGCACGAGGGCACTCCAGTGCTGGGCGGCGAAAGTCAGCGTCAGGCTACCCCGGGTGGAACCTCCGGTGAGGGGACATCGTCACACGGGTGAGACCGCCGACCGAGCCGAGGAGCGCACCCGTGACGGAGACGGACGAGAGCCACGAGGAGACCCGCAGACGGTGGCCCGCCGTGACGGCGGTGACGGCCAGCGTGGTCCTGCTCACCGGCGCGCTCTACGGCGTCGGCCTGGCGGGGGACGGGGGCCGGGCCGACGAGGGGGACGCGGCCGGCGAGCCGCTGACGCTCGACGCGGGGAGCGGCGCGGGCCACGTGGCGAGCGAGGAACTGACAGTCTTCCCCGCCGAGCGGAGCGCGCTGCCGGGCCCGCTGGTGCTGAGCGAGGACCCGCCGTCGACGCCCGAGTCGGCCGCCGTCTACCGCTTCGATGACGCGGGCGTGGACGCGGACCGGGTGGCCGCGCTGGCCGCCGACCTCGGCCTGGCAGGCGAACCCGAGGCGGCGGGCGGCAGTTGGTCGGTGGTCGGCACGCCGGAGGGGACGCGGCGCGGCGCGCTGCTGGTCGCCGACGAGGCGCCGGGGCACTGGTTCTACTCCCTGGACGGCGCGGTGTCGGACGGGGGCGAGGTCGCCGAGCGGCCGGCCGACCCCGGCATAGCCCCGGGCGAGCCGGACCCCTCGGGCTCGCTGCCCGAGGAGAACGCGGACACCGACGACCCGGACGCCTCGGTCTCCTCGGACGAGATGCCGCCGGCCGACCAGCCGCCGGCCGTCTCGGAGGAGGTGGCGCTCCAGGCCGCCGAGCCGCTGCTGAGCGCGCTGGATCTCGGCGACGGCGCGGTGGACGCCTCCACGGTGGCCGGCCCGCACCGCCTCGTGGTGGCCGAGCCGGTGGTGGACGGGCTTCCGGTGGCCGGGATGGATCTGGTGGCGGCCGTGGGTCCGGACGGCGAGGTGGTCTCGGCTTCGGGGACGCTCGGGGTGCCGTCGGCCGGCGAGGAGCGGGCGGTGACGGACGCCCTCGCCGCGCTGGAGCGGATCAACGAGGCCGCCGACACCGCCGCAGCGCGGGACATCGGCCGGCCCTGCCTCCAGCAGCCGGAGCCCGGCGCGCTGCCGGAGGCCGAGGGCGTCGAGCCTGCCCTGCCCGACCTGCCCTGCGACGGGCAGCCCGACGCGGGCGAACCGATGCCGGCCACCGTCGAGTTGGGGCTGTCCCTGGAGCGCTCGGCGGGCGAGCCGCTGCTGGTGCCGGCGTGGATCTTCCGCGCCGATGGCGCCGACGGGCAGCGCCATGTGGTGGGCGAGCCGGCGGTGGAGCACACCGTCTCCTCCGCCTCGGCCGACTCCTCGGGCGACGCGGGGGACGGCGCCTCGGGTGAGCTGGGCGCGGACGGAGACGCCTCGGACGCGCGTCCGGGCGACGCGGGCGCGGGCGAGGACGGCGCCGAGGGCACCGACGAGGTGGCGCCGAGCGAGCCGGTCGAGCAGCCCACCGCCGGCCTGTGGGTGGCCGACCACTCCCCCGAGGCGACCACCCTGACCGTGCACTTCTGGGCCGGGGTCTGTGACACGTACGAGGTGACGGCCACGGAGTCGGAGGACGAGGTCGTGCTCGGCGTCGAGGCGACGAACCCCGGCTCCGACGAGGTCTGCATCATGCTGGCCGAGCAGCAGTCGGGCGAGGTGACCCTCCAGGCCCCGGTCGGCGACCGGCGGCTGGTCGACGAGCAGGGCCGGACGGTGGCGGCGCACTGAGCCACCGCCCCGCCGGGGCACCCCGCGCCGCACGCGAACGAGGGGCGGTGCCCGGAGGATTCCGGGCACCGCCCCTCGTCACGGTGGCGGCCGGCGCCGGCCGCCCGCGTCGGGGCGGGCCGGCGGCCGTCGGCCGTCGGCCGAATCAGCTGAAGGAGTCGCCGCAGGCGCAGGAGCCGGTGGCGTTGGGGTTGTCGATGGTGAAGCCCTGCTTCTCGATGGTGTCGACGAAGTCGATGGATGCGCCGCCGAGGTAGGGGGCGCTCATCCGGTCGGTGACGACCTTGACGCCGTCGAAGTCCTTGACCACGTCGCCGTCGAGCGAGCGCTCGTCGAAGAAGAGCTGGTAGCGCAGACCGGAACACCCGCCGGGCTGGACCGCCACGCGCAGCGCCAGATCGTCACGCCCCTCCTGCTCCAGCAGGCCCCTGACCTTGGCCACGGCCGCGTCGGAAACGATGATGCCGTCGCTTACAGCGGCCTCTTCCGTTACGGACATCTGCGTATCTCCCGGGTAGTTCGGAATGCTCTGCCGAGTGCGGGAACGGCCGGCCCGCCGATGTTATTCCCGGCCCGCCGCGCCTTCTTCCCCTGTCTTTCTCCCCTCATGCTCGCACACGGCGCGGCGCGCGCACACGGGCCACGGGAGAGTGACGCGTTCCGCAGGCGATCGGCATCGTCAAACTGACGCGAAGGAGTTATGCTCCATAACGTCAGTACGACGAAAAGTCAGGGAAAGACCCCCGCACCACCCACTGAAGAAAGGGTGCCTGTCGTGACCAGCGCCCAGCCCCTTGACGTCGAGCCCACCCCGTTGGCGCTGCTGCTGCTCGGCCGGGAGTCCGATCCGGCCAGCGAGCGCGGCGTCGACTGCCCCGGGGACCTGCCGGCCCCTTCCGACCCCGATCTGGTGGCGCGGGCGCGGGCCGCCAAGGAGGCCCTCGGGGACCGCGTCTTCGTGCTCGGGCACCACTACCAGCGCGACGAGGTCATCCAGTTCGCCGACGTCACCGGCGACTCCTTCAAGCTGGCCAGGGACGCCGCCGCCCGCCCGGAGGCGGAGTTCATCGTGTTCTGCGGCGTTCACTTCATGGCCGAGTCCGCCGACATCCTGACCAGCGACGACCAGCGGGTGATCCTTCCCGATCTGGCGGCCGGCTGCTCCATGGCCGACATGGCCACCGCCGAGCAGGTCGCCGAGGCGTGGGACGTGCTGACCGAGGCGGGCGTCGCCGGCGACACCGTGCCGGTCAGCTACATGAACTCCTCGGCCGACATCAAGGCGTTCACCGGCCGCCACGGTGGCACCATCTGCACCTCGTCCAACGCCAGGCGCGCCCTGACCTGGGCCTTCGAACAGGCCGGCGAGAACGGCAAGGTGCTCTTCCTGCCCGACCAGCACCTGGGCCGCAACACCGCCGTGCGCGACCTGGGCCTCTCGCTCGACGACTGCGTGGTCTACAACCCGCACCGCCCCGGGGGCGGCCTCACCGTCGAGCAGCTGCGCCGGGCGAAGATGATCCTGTGGCGCGGCCACTGCTCGGTACACGGCCGCTTCACCCTGGACTCGGTCAACGAGGTCCGCGAGCGCATCCCCGGCGTCAACGTCCTGGTGCACCCCGAGTGCCGCTACGAGGTCGTCGCCGCCGCCGACCAGGTGGGCTCGACCGAGCACATCATCGCCACCCTGGACGCCGCGCCCGAGGGCAGCAAGTGGGCGGTCGGCACCGAGCTGAACCTGGTGCGCCGGCTCGCCAACCGCTACGCCGGGCAGGGCAAGGAGATCGTCTTCCTGGACCGCACGGTCTGCTTCTGCTCCACCATGAACCGGATCGATCTGCCGCACCTGGTCTGGTCGTTGGAGTCGCTGGCCGCCGGCAGGGTGCTCAACCGCATCGAGGTGGACCGCGCCACCGAGCACGACGCCAAGCTGGCCCTGGAGCGGATGCTCGCCCTCCCCTGAGCCGGCGTCCGCGTGGGACGACGCCGTCGGGCCCGGGCCGTCCGCGCGGGAGGCCCGGGCCCGTCGCGCGGTTCGTGTCGTGCTCGGTTGGGGAGCGGCGGTGCCCGGTTGGTGGACGGGCCGGCGCGGCCCCGCCGGCCGAAGAGCAGACCCTCAGTCGGGAATCAGCCCGTCCTCGGTCAGCATGGCCCGCACCTCGTCGATGGTCGCCTCGGGTGCGGGCAGGATCAGCTCCGAGGGCTCAAGCGAGTCCTCGGGAAGCGGCGCGCCCAGGGTGCGGACGGCCTCCAGCAGGGCCGTGAGCGTGCGGCGGAAGCCGGCCTCGTCCCCCGACTCCACCTCCGCGAGCAGTTCGTCGTCCAGCTCGTTGAGGGTGGGGAAGTGGCTGTCGTCCAGCTTCACCTGGCCCTCCCCCATGATCCGCACGATCATGTCGTTCTCCCGGCTCTCGCGCTCACACACATCGGTCGAAGGTGGTCAGCCAACGATCTCATCGCTCACTGCTTGTCGAACTTCGGGGACTGCTCCTGCTCCTGCGTCTGGGGGGCGGCGGCGTCGCCGCCCTCGATCGCCTGCCGCTGCGCGGAGCTGCCGCCGGCCAGCTCGGCCTTCATCCGCTCCAGCTCGAACTCGACGTCCGCGTTCCCCGAGATGCGGTCCAGCTCGGCGGTGAGGTCGTCCCTCGATGTGCCCGTCTGGTCGTCCAGGGCGCCGGACGCCAGCAGCTCGTCGATCGCGCCGGAACGCGCCTGGAGCTGGGCGGTCTTGTCCTCGGCGCGCTGGATCGCCATGCCGACGTCGCCCATCTCCTCGGAGATGCCGGAGAACGCCTCGCCGATCCTGGTCTGCGCCTGGGCCGCCGTGTAGGTGGCCTTGATGGTCTCCTTGCGGGTGCGGAACGCGTCGACCTTGGCCTGAAGTCGCTGGGCGGCCAGGGTGAGCTTGTTCTCCTCCGTCTGGAGCGTCTCGTGCTGCTGCTGGAGGTCGCTGATCTGCTGCGAGAGCGCGGCCCTGCGGGTCAGCGCCTCCCTGGCCAGGTCCTCCCGGCCCAGGGCCAGGGCCTTCTTGCCCTGCTCCTCCAGCTTGCCGGACTGGGTGTTGAGCTGGTTGAGCTGGAGTTCGAGCCGCTTGCGCGAGGTGGCCACGTCGGCGACCCCACGGCGCACCTTCTGCAACAGCTCCAACTGCTTCTGGTACGAGTAGTCGAGAGTCTCGCGCGGGTCCTCGGCCCGATCCAGGGCCTTGTTCGCCTTCGCGCGGAAGATCATCCCCATCCGCTTCATGACACCGCTCATGGGCTTCGCGCGCCCCCTTCTCGCCGGGCTCGAACCGATGGCCGTCTGTCCAGCCGCTTGAACTGCTGATCCCCTACTACCCTACGGGGCCCCCATCCATTAGCGCACCGCTCGGCCGCGAATGGGTCCTCCCCAAGGACGATCACGTCGCGCGGCTCTCCCGCCCAGGGACGAGGGGATGCCTGCGGGTGGTTCCCGGGACGGTCCACGGTGGTTCGTGACCGGGCGCGTGAACGGGACGTTGCGAGATCGTTCCCCGCACACCCGGCCGGCAACCCGCGTGGGGGCCGTAGGCTGGGACACGTGTTCCGAAGTCGTGCCAAAGAAGACGCCAAGACCGAGTCCGCGAACGAGGCGGCCCAGACCCGCCCCGAGCGGGACCCCCAGGCGCCCAAGGGCCGCCCCACGCCCAAGCGCAGCGAGGCCGAGGCCCTGCGCAGGGCCGTGGCCAAGCCCGCCACCAGCCGCAAGGAGGCGGCGCAGCGCGCCAAGAAGGCCCGCCGCGAGGCGCTGGACAAGCAGCGCCAGGCACTGCTGACCGGCGACGAGAAGCACCTCCCGGCGCGCGACCGTGGCCCGGTGCGCCGCTACGCGCGGGACTTCGTGGACAGCGGCTGGCACGTCGCCGAGTTCTTCCTGCCGATCGCCGTGCTGATCCTGGTGATGAGCATGATCCCGGCGACCATGGGCTTCGCCCTGATGCTGTGGATGGCCGTGATCCTGGGCATCGTCCTCGACTCGGTCCTGCTCACCCGCCGGCTCAAGAAGCGGCTGCGCGAGCGCTACCCGGACGAGAACCTGCGCGGCTCCAGCGCCTACGCGCTGATGCGGACGCTCCAGATGCGGCGGATGCGGCTACCCAAGCCGCAGATCAAGCGCGGCGAGGAGCCCCGCTGACCACGGCGGGGCGGGGGCGCGTCTTCTGGCCCGCAACGGCGTAGCGCCCCTCCCCCGCGCCGGCACGGGCAGCGGCCAGAATGCCCGTTATGGCCACCCCGCTCCCGTTCCGTCCCGTGCTGGTCCCGCTCTGCGCGGTGGCACTGCTGGCCGGCTCCGCCGGCTGCACCACCGAGTCCGACGCCTCGGGCCCCGACCACCCGCAGGCCCAGGCCCCCGAGCCCACGGTCACCGGCGAGCTGGAGCAGAACTACCAGGACGTGGTCAACGACGTGCTGCCCTCGGTCGTGCAGATCACCACGGAGAACCAGCAGGGCTCGGGCATCGTCTACGACGACGAGGGCCACATCGTCACCAACGCGCACGTCGTCGCCCGCGAGGAGTCCTTCGACGTGACGCTGGCGACCGGCCAGCGCCCGCTGGAGGCCGAGCTGGTGAGCGCCTACCCCGAGCAGGACCTGGCGGTCCTCGAACTGACCGACCCGCCCGACCAGTTGCGGCCGGCCACCTTCGGCGACTCGTCCAAGGTGCGTGTCGGCCAGATCGTGCTCGCCATGGGCAACCCGCTGGGCCTGTCCTCCAGCGTCACCCAGGGCATCGTCTCGGCCGTGGGCCGGGCCGTCAGCGAGGGCGAGGGCGAGGCCACCCTCGGGAACATGGTGCAGACCTCGGCGGCCATCAACCCCGGCAACAGCGGGGGCGCGCTGGTCAACCTCTCCGGGCAGGTGATCGGCATCCCCACCCTCTCCGCCCGCGACCCGGGCATGGGCGGCGGCACGGCGCCCGGCATCGGCTTCGCCATCCCGGCCTCCACGGTGACGTTCATCGCCGACCAACTCATCGAACACGGCCGGGTCGTGGACTCCGGGCGGGCGGCCCTCGGGGTCTCGGTGCGGACCGTCCTCGGCGACGGGTTCCAGCCGGCCGGGGCCGCCATCGTGGAGGCCACCGACGGCGGGCCGGCCGAACGCGCCGGGCTGCGGGCCGGAGACGTGCTCGTGGAACTCGACGGCGACGAGGTCACCGACGTGGTCTCGCTGGCCGAGGCGCTGGCCACCCACCGCCCCGACCAGACCGTCTCCGTCGCGTATCTGCGCAACGACGAACGACGCACCGCCGACGTCGAGTTGGGCGAGGCCTGAGGCCACGCCCCTCCGGCCGGGTGTCAGTCCTCCACGGCGCTGTGCAGGCTCATCGGCCCATAGACCTTGGAGCCGTCCTCCAGCAGGGTCACCTGGTCGATGCCGCCGTCGAGCAGCTCGGGCCAGATCTCGCCGATCCAGGACTCGGCGTCGCCCTGCGTCCCGAAGTCCCCCGGGTCCTGCGGCGGTTCGGTCGCCGAGCCGTCCGCCTTCTCGAAGCGCCACTCCCACGCCATGCAAAGCCTCCGCTCACACCGTGACTGACTGCTCGCAGACTAGATCACACCCCGCGCCGGGACGCACCACCGCGCGCCGCGCACCGCGCCGTCGCCCACCGGCGGGACATGACCCTCGTCCGCCACCTAGAACCTGTTCCCCTCCGGGTGGCGCCGGACGCCCACCGGGCCCGCTCCGCCCGCGAGGGGCGGGTGGGGCGGCGGTACCCTCGTGCGCATGAGTGAGGGCGGTCTGCGACTCGACGACTTCGGCGAACTGATCGAACGTCCCAGCGCCAGGCTCCGCCGGCAGGCGGAGGCACGGCGGGCCACACTGACCGTGCCGCCCAAGGCGTTGGGCCGGCTCGACGAGATCGCCGCCTGGCTGGCGGCCGCGCAGGGCCAGGTGCCGGTGCGGCCCGTCGAACGCCCCAGGGCGCTGCTCTTCGCCGGCGACCACGGGGTCGCCGAGCTGGGCGTCTCCGGCCGACCGGCCGGCTCCACCGTGGAGTTGGTGCGCGCCACGCTCGACGGCACGGGCCCGGCGGCGGTGCTGGCCCGTCAACTCGGCGTTCCACTGCGGGTGATCGACCTCTCCGTCGACTGTCCGGCCGACGAACTGCCCGCCGACGTCACCCGGCACCGGGTGCGGCGCGGCTCGGGCCGGCTGGACATCGAGGACACCCTGACCGAGGAGGAGACGGAGGCCGCCTTCCGCGCCGGGATGGCGATCGCGGACGAGGAGGCCGACGCCGGCACCGACCTGCTGGTCCTCGGCGACCTCTCGGTGGGCGGCACCACGGCCGCCGGCGCCCTGGTGGCGGCGATGTGCGGAACGGACGCCTCGGTGGTCACCGGGCGGGGCGCGGTGCGCATCGACGACCTGGCCTGGATGCGCAAGTGCGCGGCGATCAGGGACGGCCTGCGCCGGGCCCGGCCGGTGCTGGGCGACCAACTCCGCCTGCTGGGCACCCTCGCCGGCGCCGACCTGACCGCGATGACGGGCTTCCTCCTCCAGTGCGCGGTGCGCCGCACCCCGGTGATCCTCGACGGCGTGGTCTCGGTGGCCTGCGCGCTGGTCGGCCAGCGGATCGCGTTCCGCGCCCCCGACTGGTGGCTGGCCGGCCAACGCAGCGGCGAGCCGGCGCAGGCCAGGGCGCTGGAACGGATGACGCTGGACCCGCTGCTGGACCACGGCGTCACCATCGGCGAGGGCAGCGGCGCGCTGCTCGCCCTCCCCTTCGTCCGCGCGGCGGCCGCCCTGGCAGCGGAGCTGCCCCCGGCGGGGCAGCCCCCGGCGGCGCCGGGGGACGGCGCGGAGGCGCAGGCGCCTCCGGCGGGGAGCGGCACGGCGTAGGCGCCGGGTGCCGGTGTCGGGTTGACTACCACTCCAGATTCGCCAAGTCTTCCTCCTCGGCCGCACGCACACCAGTGATCGTGTTATCGACGGATTTCGATATCGGCGTCGTCATCCGCATCTACGACGAGCCGCAGTGACGTGACTCTCCCCGCTTCTGTGGTCAGAAGCAGGTGGTGCGGGTAGCTGAGAAGCATCCCGTCCTCGGTGACGAAAACAACACCTTCATCGTCGACCATCGTCGACTTCCAAACGTTGATCGACCGTTGACGACCAAGACAGCCCGAACCAGCGGCCCGCCCGGTATCCGGACTCGACTCGGCGAGTGAAAGCGAGAGGGAGAGTTCCAGGCAGGGCCACATCGGTCTCGGCAAGAACATATGTCCGGTAGCCATATCGACCGGATCGCTACCGCCACTCCGGAGGGGCGCGCTGAACACCGCGAGTCAGCACGTCAACAGCCCTTTTCAGGAGAGGTACCCCCGTCCGCGTGTCTCGGCGAACGTCGAAGGTTGATGCGACGCCGAACCACGCTCGTGACGGCCTGTCGGCCGAGAGTGGCGCACCCGCGGTCGCCGCCCCGACCGCTGTTCCTGGAGTGCCCGGCCGTCCGCACCAGCACCGGGGCAGCCAGAAGCTCCTCACGAAGCGTCAGCTCAGCCTCCTTACACAAAAGGGTGGCGACGCGAAGCGCCGAACCGCGCGCTGTGCGCTTCCCCGGCGTCGCCGCGTGGCGCGCCTCACCGCGTCCCGTTCATCCGCGGCCCCACCATCGCCGGGGCGGCCGGAGCCGCTGACGAGGAGTCGGGCCAGCGGCCCCGCACGAGCGAACAGCGCGCCCGGCGCGCACCCCGGCGCGGCGCGGGGCGCTCGCGCCTCCCGAACGGCACAGCGCCCAGCGTCCCCCGTCACGTTCCCTCCCGTTCCCCCGTCGGCGTGCCGCCCAGCCAGTCCTGGAGTTTGCGGTTGGGCTTGGCCCAGCGGCGGTCGTGGCGGCGGGCGCGGCGGTCGGCGCGCGCCGCGAGGCGTGGGAAGCGACGGTAGACGCGGCGCGCCCACGGCGAGTCGGGGCGGGCCAGCCGCAGCGCGCCGAAGATGGCGATCAGCGGGATCAGCACGCCGAAGACCGCGAGCTTCGGCTTGCCCTTGACCAGGCAGATCAGCGCGCACACGAAGTGCAGCAGCAGCGTGCCGATGAGTCCGCCACGGTTGTCGCGGTCGTCCGGCGACAGGCCGTCAACCCCCAGCGGCAGGAAGCCGAGCAGCAACATCCCGCCCAGCGCGCTGGTGATCAGCACGATCTCGACGCTCTGCCGGCCCCGCTCGGACCAGTAGACGTCCTGCATGTAGAGGATCAGCGCGAACTCGTCCAGGACCAGGCCGGCGCCGATCCCGAAGATCACCGCCAGCACCCCGGCCGCCCAGCCGTGCCCGCCGGTCGCCACCCCGCCGAAGCCGCCGACCAGCATCAGCACCACCCCGGGCACCACGTGGTGAACATGGTGCCCACCCGCGGAGACGTCGTGGAACGGGCCCTTGCCCGCGCGGATCATGCGGGTCACGCAGCGGGTGATCGCGAAGGTCAGCACGAAGGCGAGCAGCGCGAAGAGCAACGGCTGCTTGCCCGGTTCGACGATGTTCCGATACCACCAGTCCTCCATGACGGCCCAGCGTTGTCGGGCTACCCTGCGAACTGATGAACGCCACGCCGCCGTTGCCGCCCCTGCCGCCCGCTGGCCCTCCTCCGGCCACCGGGATGGCGGCACTGCCCGACGGGCTCCGGTTCGCGGTGGGCGCCCTGACGGCCTGGCAGCCTCCGGGCCGACGCGCCGACCGCCGAGCCGCGACGGCGGGGATGCGGCTGGCCCCGCTCGTGGGCCTGGGGCTCGGCGCGCTGGCCGGTGGGCTGTGCTGGGTGCTGCTGGAACTGGAGGCGGGCTGGCTGCTGACGGCGGTGCTGACGGTCGCGCTGCTGGCCCTGCTCACCCGGGGGTTGCCGTTGGAGGGCCTCGCGGGGTTCGCCGACGCGTTGGCCGCCCGCCGTTCCCCCGCCGAGGCGCTGGCCGTGGCGCGGGGTCCGGGTCTTGGCCGGTCGGGCGGGTTGGCGTTGCTCTTCGCCGTGCTCGTTCAGGTCGCCGCCGTGCACGAACTCGCCGGGCACGGGCGGGACTACGCGGCGGCCGCCGTGCTGGTGGCGGTGGCGACCGCGCGGACCGGGGTCGGCTGGGCGTGCCGCGAGGTGCCGGCGGCCGAGGGGGACGGGTTCGGCGCGTTGGTGGCGCGCGCGGTGCCCACGTCGGTGGCGCTGCCGTTGGCGGCGTTGACCGCGCTGTTCGCGGGTGGCGTCGGCGCGTTGGCCGCCGGGGAGCCGGGGGCCGGTGCGGTGATCGGAGTGGCGACCGTGGCCCTGGGGCTGAGCGCGGCGGAGTTGGTGCTCTGGCAGGCGCGCGCCCGGCTGGGCGGGCTGACCGAGGGCGTGTTGGGGGCGGTCAGCGAGACCGTCACCGCCGTCGCTCTGGTCACCCTGGTGGTGGGCGCGACCTGATCCCGATGCCGGACACGGGTGCGGCGTAGTCTTCTGTGCCGGACGGCCGGCGGCCGACGCTTTCCGGCCAGGTCCAGGCACTCCAGCATGTGACGCTCACAAGGACGGAATCCCACACCGTGACTGCACTGACCCTCAGCAATCTCTCCGCGGCGACCGTGCCGGCGGACGCCGTTGTGATCGGCGTCGCCCAGAGCGACTCGGGGCCGGTGCTGGCCGCCGGTTCGGCTCCGGCGGCGGCCGTGGACGCCGCGACGGGCGGAACGCTGGCCGCGACCCTGACCACGCTGGGCGCCAAGGGCGCCGAGCTGGAGATCACCAAGGTGCCGACGCCCGAGGGCGTCTCGGCGCCGCTGCTGGTGGCGGTCGGGCTTGGCGCGGTGCCCGACGAGGGGGGCGCGTTCGACCCGGAGCGGCTGCGGAAGGCGGCCGGCGCGGCGTCCAGGGCGCTGAGCGGGCGGGAGCACGTGGCGTTCGCGCTGCCGGTCGCCGACGCGGCGGCGGTGGCGGCGGTGGCGGAGGGCGCGCTGCTGGGGGCCTATCGCTTCACGGCGTTCCGTGGCCGTGACTTCGACGCCTCGGAGGGCGCGCCGCCGAGCAGGTTCACCGTGCTCGACGAGGCGGCGGCGGACGACGCGCACACCCAGGCGGCGGAGCGCGCGCTGGTGGTGGCCGAGGAGGTGCGCCGGGCGCGCGACCTGATCAACACGCCCCCGGCCGACCTGACCCCGGCGGGCTTCGCCACGCTGGCCGAGGAGACCGCGCCCGGCTACGGCGTGGACGTGACGGTCTGGGACGAGGCGGCGCTGGAGGAGGGCGGCTTCGGCGGCCTGTTGGGCGTGGGCCGTGGCTCGGTCAACCCGCCCCGGCTGGTGCGCCTGGCCTACCGCAACCCGGCGGCCAGCCGGACCCTGGCGCTGGTCGGCAAGGGCATCACCTATGACTCGGGCGGCATCTCGCTGAAGCCGGCCGGCCACAACGAGACGATGAAGTGCGACATGAGCGGCGCCGCCGCCGTGTACACGACGGTGCTGGCCGCCGCCCGACTGGGCCTTGCGGTCAACCTCACGGGCTGGCTGGCGCTGGCCGAGAACATGCCGTCCGGCTCGGCCACCAAGCCCGGCGACGTGCTCTCCCTCTACGGCGGGAAGACCGTCGAGGTGCTGAACACCGACGCCGAGGGCCGGCTGGTGCTCGGTGACGCGCTGGTGCGCGCCAGCGAGGAGGAGCCGGACGGGGTGGTCGACGTGGCCACGCTGACCGGAGCGATGGTGGTGGCGCTCGGCGAGCGGACCATGGGCGTGCTGGGCACGGACGCGTTCCGCGACCTGCTGCACGAGACGGCGGGCGAGGTCGGCGAGCCGTCGTGGCCGTTGCCGATGCCGGCCGAGCTGACGGAGGGCCTGAAGTCGCCGGTCGCGGACCTGGCCAACGTCGCGGGCCGGATGGGCGGCGGGCTGTTCGCGGGCGTCTTCCTGCGCGAGTTCGTGCCGGCCGACCTGCGCTGGGCACACCTGGACATCGCGGGCCCGGCGTACAACGACGGCTCCCCGCACGGCTACACGCCCAAGGGCGGCACGGGCTTCGCGGTGCGCACCCTGGTGCGCCTCGCCGAGCGCGCGGCGGACGGTGACCTGGGCTGACGCCCGCGTCCTCCGCCCCGCCGCCCGACCGGCGGCGGGGCGGAGGCGGGTCGGCGGCGCGTCCGTGGCGGGGGCGGCTGGTCGGGGGCGGATGTGTCGCGGTCGTCACCGGCCCGCCGTCCCACCACGGTCCAACAGGTGCGAAGATGGTCATCCGGCAGGACAGGGCCAGGCTCAACCACCCAGGCGAGCCACAACAAGCCGCACGACCCGCGGCTGACAGACGACACCGACCGGTCAGCGCAGACCGGCCAGGTGTACCCCATCCATGGAGGAACGTGACGTGGCGAACGACGCCAGCACCGTTTTCGACCTAGTGATCCTCGGAGGCGGCAGCGGTGGCTACGCCGCAGCCCTGCGCGCCTCCCAGCTGGGTCTCGACGTGGCCCTGATCGAGAAGAACAAGCTGGGCGGCACCTGTCTGCACCAGGGATGCATTCCCACCAAGGCGCTGCTGCACGCCGGCGAGATCGCCGACGCGGCGCGCGAGGGCGCCGAGTTCGGCGTGCGGACCACCTTCGACGGCATCGACATCGCGGGGGTCCACAAGTACAAGGACGGCGTGGTCTCCGGCCTCTACAAGGGGCTCCAGGGGCTGGTCGCCTCCCGGAAGATCACCTATGTGGAGGGCGAGGGCCGGCTGTCGTCGCCGACCTCCGTCGACGTGAACGGGCAGCGCTACACCGGTCGGCACGTCCTGCTGGCGACCGGCTCGGTGCCCCGTTCCCTGCCGGGCCTGACGATAGACGGCGACCGGATCATCTCCTCCGACCACGCCCTGGTCCTGGACCGGGTGCCCAAGTCGGCGATCGTGCTGGGCGGCGGCGTGATCGGCGTGGAGTTCGCCTCCGTCTGGAAGTCCTTCGGCGCGGACGTGACCATCGTCGAGGGCCTGCCGCACCTGGTGCCGGTGGAGGACGAGAACAGCTCCAAGCTGCTGGAGCGCGCCTTCCGCAAGCGCGGCATCAACTTCTCGCTCGGCTCCTTCTTCCAGGGCGCCGAGTACACCGACGACGGGGTGCGCGTCACCCTGGAGAACGGCAAGACCTTCGAGGCCGAGCTGCTGCTGGTGGCCATCGGCCGGGGGCCCGTCTCCCAGGGACTGGGATACGAGGAGGCCGGGGTCGCCATCGAGCGCGGCTTCGTGCGGGTGGACGAGTACTGCCGGACCAACGTGCCGACGATCTCGGCGGTCGGCGACCTGATCCCCACCCTCCAGCTGGCCCACGTCGGCTACGCCGAGGGCATCCTGGTCGCCGAGCGGCTGGCCGGGCTCTCCCCGGTGCCGATCGACTACGACGGGGTGCCCCGGGTGACGTACTGCCACCCGGAGGTGGCCTCGGTGGGCGTCACCGAGGCGCGCGCCAAGGAGCTGTACGGCGCCGACCAGGTGGTCACCCTGAAGTACAACCTCGCGGGCAACGGCAAGAGCAAGATCCTGAAGACGGCGGGCGAGATCAAGCTCGTGCGGGTCAGGGACGGCGCCGTGGTCGGCGTGCACATGGTGGGCGACCGGCTCGGCGAGCAGGTGGGCGAGGCCCAGTTGATCTACAACTGGGAGGCGCTGCCGGCCGAGGTGGCGCAGCTCATCCACGCCCACCCGACCCAGAACGAGGCGCTGGGCGAGGCCCATCTGGCCCTCGCCGGCAAGCCACTGCATTCCCACGACTGACCCGGCCGCGTTGACCCAGAGCGCGCGTAACCCACTGCCACATTTCGTAAGGAGCAACAGAAACCATGGCGGTTTCCGTAACCCTTCCGGCGCTCGGCGAGAGCGTGACCGAGGGCACCGTCACCCGCTGGCTGAAGTCGGAGGGCGAACACGTCGAGGCCGACGAGCCGTTGCTCGAGGTCTCCACCGACAAGGTCGACACCGAGATCCCGGCCCCGGCCGCCGGCGTGCTCTCCTCCATCAAGGTGGCGGAGGACGAGACCGTCGAGGTCGGCGCCGAGTTGGCCGTGATCGACGACGGCTCGGGCGCGCCGGCCGAGGCCCCGGCGCCCGCCGCCGAGTCCGCGCCGGCGCCGGAGCCCGCGCCCGAGCCGGC
>NZ_RFFJ01000005.1 GCF_003696235.1 Streptomyces triticirhizae | reverse complement strand
GCCAGCCGCCGCCGGCCCGCGCCGCCGCCACCAGCCGCGCCAGCCACCCGGCGTCGGCGGCCCCGGTGTGCAGGTCGACGGCCAACCCGTGCGCGTCGGCCAGCGCCAACACCTCCGCCAGATGCCCCGCCGGGTCCGGGTCCAGGTCCGGGCTCCCGCCCACCGCAGCCGCGCCCAGCGCCACCGCGTCCCGCAGCCGGGCCCGCTGGTCGGCCCCGGCCAGCCCGGTCAGCCGGCCCGGCACCGCCACCGTGCTCACCTCGGCCAGCCCCGTCAGCGCCCGCGCGGTCCGCAACACGGCCTCCAGCGGCGCCAACCCCCGCTCCCCGCCCACCGCGACATGGCAGCGCTGCGCGGTCGCGCCGTGGCCCAGCTGGAGCAGCGCGGCCTCGGCGACCCGCTGCGGCAGGGGCGTCGGGGCCGGGGCGCCGGACGCGGTGAGCGCGGTGTCGTGGTGGGCGTGCGGCTCGGCCGGCGCGGGCAGCAGCAGATAGCCGCCGAGTTCGACCAGGTCACCGGGGGCGTTCGGGCGCAGCGTGCCGGCGGGCGCGACGGCCGCGACCCGGCCGCCGGCCAGGGCCACGTCCACCACCCGCCCGTCGGCCAGGCGTGGGCCGCGCAACACCAGGCCCTCGGCCGCCTGTGGCATATCCGACATCGCGCTCCCCGCTCGGGCGACGACTGCGGAAGCGAGCGTAGGCGGCGGCCGCCGGCCCGGCCGGGACGTGCCCGGGGGACCCGGGAAAGTCATAAGAAACGCCCACCGTGTGGCCACCGAACCGGCCGGCCAATGGATTTCGCCTTCCGCCGTGGAGCGTGTAATCTCTTGAGCGCTCGCCCCAATAGCTCAGTCGGCAGAGCGTCTCCATGGTAAGGAGAAGGTCAACGGTTCGATTCCGTTTTGGGGCTCTGGGGTGCCGGCTCTCGCCCGATGGGTGGGGGCGGCTCACCCTGTGGCGGCGTAGCTCAGTCGGTAGAGCAAACGGCTCATAATCGTTGTGTCACCGGTTCAAGTCCGGTCGCCGCTACTCTCAGTAGCCGATTGCGGGGTCGGTCCTCCGATCGGCTACTCTCTCTGTGTTCAATACGTTTCACCCGTCCATCCGTCAAGGAGCACTCACGTGGCTGCCACCGACGTCCGCCCGAAGATCACGCTGGCCTGCGTGGAGTGCAAGGAGCGGAACTACATCACCAGGAAGAACCGGCGCAACGACCCGGACCGCCTGGAGATGAAGAAGCACTGCCCGCGCTGCAACGCGCACACCGCCCACCGCGAGACCCGCTGAGCGCACGCGCTCGGTATCCGAGTTCGAGCAGAACTCAAGGTCGCCGTGTTGAAGCCGCCCCCGGTTGTCGCCGGGGGCGGCTTCACGTCTTCTCTCGGACGGACGGGCGGGCGGGCGCCTATCCCGGCCCTCGCGCGCGGCGTCCGTAACAGCCACGTCGTCCCAGCTGTCCCATGGATGTGAGGAGTTCGCCGATGCCTCTCGACCAGTCGTTCGTCGGGCGGAGTTATCCCCCCACCGAGCCGTACGAGGTGGGCCGGGAGAAGATCCGTGAGTTCGCCCAGGCGATCGGGGATGACAACCCGGTCTACACGGACCCGGCGGCGGCCAGGGCCCTGGGATACCCGGACGTGATCGCGCCGCCGACCTTCGTCTTCCTGGTCAGCTATCGCGCCGCGTTCGAGGTGGTCTCCGACCCGAAGCTCGGCCTGGACTACAGCCGGGTGGTGCACAGCGACCAGAAGTTCGCCTACGTCAGGCCGCTGCGCGCCGGCGACCGGCTCACCGTCACCTCCACCATCGAGTCCGTCAAGTCCCTCAAGGGCAACGACATGTTGACGGTGCGCGGTGAGCTGCACGACGAGACGGGCGCGCTGGTGGCGACCGCCCACACCAAGCTGGTGGCCAGGAGCGCCGACGAGGACGCGCCGGCCGGGGAGGGGGAACGATGACCGGAACGACCGCGCACCGCGTCGCCTACGCCGAGGTCGGGGTGGGCACCGAGCTGCCGACCAGGACCTTCCCCGTCAACCGGGCCACCCTGGTGCGGTACGCGGGCGCCTCGCTGGACTTCAACCCGATCCACTGGAACGAGCGCTTCGCCGTCGACGTCGGGCTGCCCAACGTGATCGCGCACGGCATGTTCACCATGGCCCAGGCGATCCGGGTGGTCACCGACTGGGTCGGTGACCCGGGCGCGGTGCTGGAGTACGGGGTGCGCTTCACCAAGCCGGTGGTGGTGCCGGACGTGCCGGCGGGGCCCGAGGGGCTCGAAGCGGTGGTCGCGGCCGAGATCGAGGTCGGCGGGCGGGTCGCCGTCAAGCTGGACGACGAGCTGCGCACCGTTCGGGTGGATCTCACCGCCGTGCACGCCGAGCAGAAGGTGCTGGGCCTGGCCAGGGCCGTGGTCCGCCTGGCCTGAGCGCCCCGCGCCGCCCGTCTCCCGGGGCGGAACGAGCCTGTTCCGCCCCGGGGTTGACAAGGTTAGTGATTGAGCAATAACTTACTCGCATGGCACGGGAGAGCGGCCGGATGTCGGCCGATGAGCGACGCGAGAGCGTGATCCGCGCGGCGGTGGTCGAGTTCGGCCGCTCCGGGTACGTGGGCACCTCCACGGCCGCCATCGCCAAGCGGGTGGGGGTCTCCCAGCCGTATCTGTTCCGCCTCTTCCCGGACAAGCGGGCGATCTTCCTGGCCGCCGCGCGCCGCTCCATCGAGCGGATGCGTCGACACCTTGAGGGCGCCGCCGAGGGGCTCGGGCCGCAGGAGGCCCACGACGCCATGTGCAAGGCGTACTTCCCGCTGATCTCCGACCGCGACGACCTGCTCTTCCAGATGCAGATGTTCGTCACGGTCAGCATCAGGGAGGCCGACGGGGACGTGGAGTTCGCCGAGGAGATCCGCGCCCAGTGGGCCGGGCTGCTGGACGCCATAAGGGGCAGGCTCGGCGACGACCCGGTCCTCACCCGGGACTTCGCCAGCATAGGCATGTTGATCAATGTGACCCTGACCATGGGCTTCCCCGAGGGGCACCGGGTCTGGGACGAGTTGACCGTCTTCGACTACCTCGCGGGCTCCGGCTCGCAGGGGGCGGGGGAGGGCGCGGGCGCCGCCTGACCCGGCGCCGCCCGGCCGCTTCTCCTCGCTGGGAGGTGGTCGTGTGTCCACCGTGGGGCACACGTCTGTCCTCGAAACTTATTGACCAATCACTAATCTTCGGGTTCGGCGAACGACCGCCGGCCGCGACCGGGGCACCTCATGCCCCGAAGGAGGAGGGGACGATGGAGCAACGACCAAGCGACCAGGACGCGTTGAAGCAGGCGGGGGAGGGGACATCCGGCGGCGGGCGCGGCAACGCCTTCTGGACCCTGCTGATCGTCGGCGCCGCCACCTTCATGGCGGCCCTCGACAACCTGGTGGTCACCACCGCGCTGCCCGTGATCAGGGACGACCTCGGCGGGAAGCTCTCCGATCTGGAGTGGATCGTCAACGGCTACACCCTGCCGTTCGCCTGCCTCCTGCTGCTGGGCGCGGCGCTCGGGGACCGCTTCGGGCGGCGTCGGGTCTTCGGCCTCGGCGTGGCGCTGTTCACCCTGGCCTCGGCCGGCGCGGCCCTCGCCGCCACGACCGGGGAGCTGATCGCCGCCCGCGCGGCCCAGGGCGCGGGGGCCGCGATCATCATGCCCCTCAGCCTCACCCTGATCTCCGCCGCCGTGCCCAAGGAGCGGCGCGGCATGGCCTTCGGCATCTGGGGCGCGGTCAACGGCCTGGCCGTCGCGGCGGGCCCGCTCGTCGGCGGCGCCATCACCGAACACCTCACCTGGCAGTGGATCTTCTGGCTCAACGTCCCCATCGGCCTGGCCCTGCTGCCGCTGGTCCGCACCCGGCTCGTCGAGAGCAGGGGCGGCGACGGCCGGCTGGACCTGTTCGGCACGGCCCTGGTCAGCGGCGGCCTCTTCGGCGTCGTCCTCTCCCTGGTGCGCGGCCACGAGCACGGCTGGTCCTCCGGCCCCGTGGTCGCCGGCTTCGTCCTCGGCGGGCTGCTGCTGGTCTCCTTCGTCGCCTGGGAGCTGCGGACCCCGCACCCCATGCTGCCGATGCGCTTCTTCCGCTCCCGCACGTTCAGCGTGATCAACGCGGCCAGCCTGCTGATGTTCGCCGGGATGTTCGGCTCGATCTTCCTGCTGACCCAGTTCCTCCAGCTGATCCAGGGCTACTCGCCGACCGAGGCCGGCCTGCGGATGCTGCCCTGGACGGGGATGACCCTGCTGGTGGCGCCCCTCGCCGGGTTCCTCACCGACCGGATCGGCGGACGCACCGTCGTCGCCACCGGGATGACCCTGATGGCCGCCGGCCTCGGCTGGATGGCCCTCCTGGCCGAGCCCGGGGTGAGCTACACCGCGCAGATACCGGCCTTCGTCATCAGCGGCGCGGGGATGGCCATGTTCTTCGCCCCCACCGGCGCCATGGTGATGAGTTCGGTCCAGCCCCACGAGGAGGGCATAGCCTCCGGGGTCAACAACGCCCTGCGCGAGGTCGGCGGCGCCCTCGGCGTGGCCGTGCTGGCCTCGGTCTTCGCCAGCCAGGGCGGCTACGAGACCCCGCGGACCTTCACCGACGGGCTCACCCCGGCCCTCTGGATAGGCGCCGCCCTGCTGCTGGTCGCCGCCGCCCTGGTGCTGCTGATCCCGAGGAACCTCGTCCGGCCCCCGGCCACCCCGGGCTCCGCGCCCGACCAGGCCGAGGCGCCCGCGCGGGCCGGCGCGCTGGTCTGAGGGCGGACGAAGGGCGCGTCCCGCCCGTGGCCGGGCAGCCGCCGGCCACGGGCGGGACGGTCTCGTATGGTGGCGTGGTGCTGGAAACTCCTGACGCCCCGCTGGCTCCGCTCACCACGCTCCGCCTCGGCGGCCCCGCCGACCGGCTGCTGACGGCGACCACCGACGAGGAGGTCGTCGAGGCCGTCCGCCGGGCCGACGCCGACGGCCAGCCGCTGCTCGTCATCGGCGGCGGCAGCAACCTCGTCGTGGCCGACGCCGGCTTCCGGGGCACCGCCCTGCGCATCGCCACCACCGGCGTCCAACTGGACGGCGACCACCTGGAGTTGGCCGCCGGCGAGAACTGGTCCGCCGCCGTGGCCCGGGCCGTCGACGCCGGCCTGGCCGGCATCGAGTGCCTGGCCGGCATCCCCGGCTCCGCCGGCGCCACCCCGATCCAGAACGTGGGCGCCTACGGCCAGGAGGTCTCCTCCGTGATCACCGAGGTCGTGGCCCACGACCGCGAGAGGGACCGCACGGTGACCCTTCCGGGCGCCGAGTGCGGCTTCGCCTACCGCCACAGCCGCTTCAAGGCCGACCCGCACCGCTTCGTCGTGCTGCGCGTCCGCTACGCCCTCCAGGACGCCGGCGGCCTCTCGGCCCCCATCCGCTACGCCGAGACCGCCCGACTGCTCGGCGTCGAGCAGGGCGGCCGGGTCCCGCTGGCCAACGCCAGGGACGCCGTCATCAAGTTGCGCACCGGCAAGGGCATGGTGCTGGACCCGGAGGACCACGACACCTGGTCGGCCGGCTCCTTCTTCACCAACCCCGTGCTCGACGCCGACGCCTTCGCCGCCTTCCGCCGCCGCGCCGCCGAGCGCCTCGGCCCCGACGAGGTGCCCCCCGCCTTCCCCGCCCCCGACGGCCACACCAAGACGTCCGCCGCCTGGCTGATCGACCGCGCCGGCTTCACCAAGGGCTATGGCACGGGCCCCGCCCGGATCTCCGGCAAGCACACCCTGGCGCTCACCAACCGGGGCGGCGCCACCACGTCCGACCTCCTCGCCCTGGCCCGCGAGGTACGCGACGGCGTGCACGCCGCGTTCGGTGTCACGCTGGTCAACGAACCGGTCCTGATCGGCGCGTCGCTCTGACGGGGACGCCGCCCGGCCCTGGGGGCCGGGCGGCGAACGCGCGCGGGCGCGCGGCGGGTTGGCGTGAGGGGCGCGAGTAGCGGGTGTTGGCCGGTGCTCGACTACGCACCGGGGGTGGCTCCTCGCCGTGGTCGTCTACGGCGAGTCCCGGATCGCCCGTGCCGTTCCCCGCGCCCGTTCGGGCGCTCCGCGCCCCGGCGGAGCCCCCCGCGCGTCAGGACGCCAGCCACGCGTCGATCTCGACGAGAATCTTGCCCTTCACATCCTCCGGCGCCGCCGACGCGCGCACCGACTGCCGGGCCAGCTCGGCCAGTTCGTGGTCGGTGAACGCGTGGTGCTCCCGCGCGATGCGGTACTGCTCGGCCAGCCGCGAGCCGAAGAGCAGCGGGTCGTCCGCGCCCAGCGCCATCGGCACCCCGGCCTCCCACAGCGCCCGCAGCGGCACGTCCTCCGGTCGTTCGTAGACCCCCAGCGCCACGTTCGACGCCGGGCAGACCTCGCACGCCACCCCGGCCTCCGCGAGGCTGGTCAGCACCGCCGGGTCCTCCACGGCCCGCACTCCGTGTCCCACCCGCGCCGCGCCCAGGTCGTTGAGGCAGTCCCGCACGCTGATCGGCCCCGCCAGCTCGCCCCCGTGCGGCGCGGCCAGCAGCCCGCCGTCCCTGGCGATGGCGAACGCGCGGTCGAAGTCCCGCGCGAAGCCCCGGCGTTCGTCGTTGGAGAGCCCGAAGCCGACCACGCCCTGGTCCCGGTAGCGCACCGCGAGCCTGGCCAGCGTGCGCGCGTCCAGGGGGTGCTTCATCCGGTTCGCCGCCACCACGACCCGCATCCCGAGACCGGTCTCCCGCGCGGTGTCGCGCACCGCGTCGAGGATGATCTCCAACGCCGGGATCAGCCCGCCCAGTCGGGGCGCGTAGGAGGTCGGGTCCACCTGGATCTCCAGCCAGCGCGAGCCGTCCCGCAGATCCTCCTCGGCGGCCTCCCGCACCAGCCGCCGGATGTCGTCCGGCTCCCGCAGGCAGGACCTGGCGATGTCGTACAGGCGCTGGAAGCGGAACCAGCCCCGCTCGTCGGTGGCCCGCAGCTTCGGCGGCTCGCCGCCGCGCAGCGCCTCCGGCAGGTGCACCCCGTACTTGTCGGCCAGTTCGAGCAGCGTGCCGGGCCGCATCGACCCCGTGAAGTGCAGGTGCAGATGCGCCTTCGGCAGGGAACTCAAGTCACGAACACGAGCCATTCCAGGATCTTGCCGCAACCGACCGGCGCGCCAAAACCCGGCCACCCCCCGGGGCGCCGGCCCGAGCCTCAGTTCGGGCCGGCGCCCCCTCACACACCGCCCGACGGCCCCCGGCCGCGTACGGCCTCAGCGCGCGTCGGCCAGCAGCTTCTGGAGCCGGGAGACGCCCTCCACCAGGTCGTCGTCGCCCAGCGCGTACGAGAACCGCAGGTAGCCCGGCGTGCCGAAGGCCTCGCCCGGCACCACGGCCACCTCGGCCTTCTCCAGCAGCACCTCGGACAACTCCAGCGTGGACGAGGGCCGTTGGCCGCCGATCTCCCGGCCGAGCAGCTCCTTGACCGAGGGGTAGGCGTAGAACGCGCCCTTGGGCTCGGGGCAGTGGACGCCCTCGATCTCGTTGAGCATCCGCACGATGGTGGTGCGGCGCCGGTCGAACGCCTCCCGCATCCTGGCCACCGCGTCCAGGTCGCCCGCGACGGCGGCGAGCGCGGCGGCCTGCGCGACGTTGCTCACGTTGGAGGTCGCGTGCGACTGGAGGTTGCCCGCCGCCTTGACCACGTCGCGCGGGCCGATCACCCAGCCCACCCGCCAGCCGGTCATGGCGTAGGTCTTGGCGACGCCGTTGACGATCACGCAGCGGTCGGCCAGTTCGGGCACCAGCGTCGGCAGCGAGCTGAACTGCGCGTCGCCGTACACCAGGTGCTCGTAGATCTCGTCGGTGAGCACCCACAGGTTGTGGTCGACGGCCCACTGTCCGATCGCCCTGGTCTCCTCGGGCGAGTACACCGCGCCGGTCGGGTTGGACGGCGAGACGAAGAGCAGCACCTTGGTGCGCTGCGTGCGGGCCGCCTCCAACTGCTCGACGGTGGCCAGGTATCCGCTGGTCTCGTCGGTGTCCACGAAGACCGGCACGCCCCCGGCCAGCCGGATCGACTCCGGGTAGGTGGTCCAGTACGGAGCGGGAACGATCACCTCGTCGCCCGGGTCGAGCAGGGTGGCGAACGCCTCGTAGATCGCCTGCTTGCCGCCGTTGGTGATGAGCACCTGGCTGGCCTCGACCTGGTAGCCGGAGTCGCGCAGCGTCTTGGTCGCGACCGCGTCCTTGAGTTCCGGCAACCCACCGGCCGGGGTGTAGCGGTGGAAACGCGGCTCCCGGCAGGCGGCCTCGGCCGCCGCGACGATGTAGTCGGGGGTCGGGAAGTCCGGTTCGCCGGCGCCGAATCCGATCACCGGACGGCCGGCGGCGCGCAGCGCCTTCGCCTTGGCGGTCACGGCCAGCGTCGCGGACTCGGAGATGGCGCCGATCCGCGCCGAGACCCGGCGCTGGGCCGGCGGCGCGACGGGCGGTTGGGCAGGGGGTGGGGTTGCGGCACTCATGGGGGCATCGTCCCAGACCGGCGCGCGCGGTGGCACGCGGGTTGTGCGCGATCATCACACCCGCCACATCCGTCACACCGGGCGCCCGGGGTAGCTCCACACACCAACCGTTCGACGCCCGGGCTTTGAACACGTACACTCCTCACCGGTGGGCGCCCGATGCGGTACGTTGTCGGGGCCACACGGTAAAGGGTCGTAGCTCAATTGGTAGAGCACTGGTCTCCAAAACCAGCGGTTGGGGGTTCAAGTCCCTCCGGCCCTGCTGCACGAAGTGAAGAGCCGTCCGGGTGGCCGGGCGGCTTATGACCATGACCGGGATCGGGTGAGGACGAGTGGCTGGGATCACGGACTCCGTTGAGGCGCCGGAACCCCGGGGCGAGGGTGGCACCGGCCGTCGCGGCCGTCGAGCCAAGAGGGGCCCGCTGGGCAAGCTCGCGCTCTTCTACCGGCAGGTCGTCGCGGAGCTGCGGAAGGTCGTCTGGCCCTCGCGCAGGCAGCTGACGACGTACGCGACCGCGGTGATCGTCTTCGTAGTCGTCGTCATCTGCATCCTGACCGTGCTTGACTGGGGATTCAGCCGGGCCATCGAGTACGTCTTCGGCTGATTCGGCTGATGTGCCATCCCTCGTAACGAAAGTCAGGAAGAAGCGGCTACCGTGTCTGACCCGAACCTGAACGACGCCTCCCCCGAAACCGAGGGCGAGGACACCGAGCGCGACGAGGTCCAGGTGGACCAGGTGGACGCCGTGTCGAGCGATGTCGAGCAGGCCGAAGCTGCCGATGCCCGGGCGGACGAGTCCGCCGAGGTGGCCGACGAGCAGCCGGCCGAGGCCGTCGAGCCGCCGGTCGACCCGGTCGCGGCGCTCCGCGAGGAGCTGCGGACGCTGCCCGGCGAGTGGTACGTGGTGCACACCTACGCGGGCTACGAGAACCGCGTGAAGACCAACCTCGAACAGCGCGCGGTCTCGCTCAACGTCGAGGACTACATCTTCCAGGTCGAGGTGCCGCAGGAGGAGGTCGTCCAGATCAAGAACGGCGACCGCCGCACCATCAAGCAGAACAAGCTGCCCAGCTATGTCCTGGTGCGGATGGACCTCACCAACGAGTCCTGGGGCGTGGTCCGCAACACCCCGGGCGTCACCGGCTTCGTCGGCAACGCCTACGACCCGTACCCGCTGACCCTGGACGAGATCGTCAAGATGCTCGCCCCCGAGGTCGAGCAGCAGGCCGCCGCCGAGGCGGCGGCCGAGGGCGGCGCCCCCAGCGGCGGCCGCCGGGTCGAGGTCCAGGTCCTCGACTTCGAGGTCGGCGACTCGGTCACCGTCACCGACGGCCCGTTCGCCACCCTCCAGGCGACGATCAACGAGATCAACGCCGACTCCAAGAAGGTCAAGGGCCTGGTCGAGATCTTCGGCCGCGAGACCCCGGTCGAGCTGAGCTTCGACCAGATCCAGAAGAACTGACACCGGCCCTTCGAGCCGGCCGCCGCGAGGGCCAGGGAACGGACGCCGATCCGTCTCCCGGGCCCTCGCGGCGTTCCCCACCCGGCCCCCGGAAGGACCCCGGGCCAGGTCACGATCGTGGGCCCGAATTTTGGGCCGGGGAGCTTACCCGCTACCGTGGTGCGGTATGCCTGCCGCCGGATCGGCGCGAACGGTCGCGACTGACGACGGCGGCGGGCCGATCACCTCTCGTCAAGGACCCGGAGAGAGCACATGCCTCCCAAGAAGAAGGTCGCCGGGCTGATCAAGCTCCAGATCCAGGCGGGCGCGGCCAACCCGGCCCCGCCGGTCGGTCCGGCGCTCGGCCAGCACGGCGTGAACATCATGGAGTTCTGCAAGGCCTACAACGCGGCCACCGAGTCGCAGCGTGGCTGGGTGATCCCGGTGGAGATCACGGTCTACGAGGACCGTTCCTTCACCTTCATCACCAAGACTCCGCCCGCCGCCAAGATGATCCTCAAGGCCGCCGGCGTGGAGAAGGGCTCGGGCGAGCCGCACAAGACCAAGGTCGCCAAGATCACCCGCGACCAGGTCCGTGAGATCGCCACCACCAAGATGCCCGACCTCAACGCCAACGACCTGGACGCCGCCGAGAAGATCATCGCCGGCACCGCCCGTTCCATGGGCGTCACCGTCGAGGGCTGACACGCCCGACCCCCTCGTGGCAGGGCCAGGCGCTGGCCCGGACCACCACTCCGAGACCATCTCACGCAACAGCTCAGGAGCAGCAGTGAAGCGCAGCAAGAGCCTTCGCGGCGCGGACGCCAAGGTCGACAGGACCCGCGTCTACAGCCCGCTTGAGGCCGTTCGGCTCGCCAAGGACACGGCGACCACCAAGTTCGACTCGACCGTCGAGATCGCCATGCGGCTGGGCGTCGACCCCCGCAAGGCCGACCAGATGGTTCGCGGCACCGTCAACCTCCCGCACGGCACCGGCAAGACCGCCCGGGTCCTGGTCTTCGCCACCGGCGACCGTGCGGCGGCGGCGGAGGCCGCCGGGGCCGACATCGTCGGCTCCGACGAGCTGATCGACGAGGTCGCCGGCGGGCGGCTCGACTTCGACGCCGTCGTGGCCACCCCCGACCTCATGGGCAAGGTCGGCCGCCTCGGCCGGGTCCTCGGCCCGCGTGGCCTGATGCCGAACCCGAAGACCGGCACCGTCACCCCCGACGTCGCCAAGGCCGTCACCGAGATCAAGGGCGGCAAGATCGAGTTCCGCGTCGACAAGCACGCCAACCTGCACTTCGTGATCGGCAAGGTGTCGTTCGACGAGACGCAGCTGGTGGAGAACTACGCCGCCGCGCTGGAGGAGATCCTGCGGCTCAAGCCCTCGGCGGCGAAGGGGCGTTACCTGAAGAAGGCCGTCGTCTCCACCACCATGGGGCCCGGCGTGCCGATCGACCCCAACCGCACCAGGAACCTGCTGACCGAGGACGCCCTCGTCTGATCCGGTCGCGCCTGGTTCGGGATCCGGGCGAAATCCATGCGTCCGTCCCGGTTCTGTCACAGAACCGGGACGGACGTCTCATGTGTGCGACCACCCCTTTAGGGTGAGCGGAGGGGGAGCAACTGACCGACCCTGTCGCACACTTGGGGGGATCATGCGTTTCGCTTTCCGGATGCTGACCGGAGTTGCCGGAGTCGCCCTGCTGGCCGGCACCGCCGCCTGTGGCAGCGAGGACGGCTCGCCCGAGAGCCGCGCCACCGCCGAGGAGCGGAGCGGCCAGGACGCCAGCGCCGCGCTCCAGGCCGCCGCCGAGACCACATCCGAGATGCGCTCGGCCCGGTTCGAGGGCGAGATGACCGCCCCGGCCTCCGCCGGTGGGCAGACCACCATGGAGGGCGTCATGAGCTGGGATTCCTCGCTCACGATGCGGATGTTCGTCTCCGGCGAGGAGCTGGCCGCCACCCCCGGCGCACCCGACGAGATCGAGGTGCGCTGGCTGGACAACGTGATGTACATGCACATGGGGACGGAGTTCGGCGCCGAGATGGGGGGCCCCGAGTGGCTCTCCATGGACCTGGCGGCGATCGCCGAGGAGAGCGGCGACGCGGCCATGGCCGACGCCATGACCATGGGCCTGGAGTCCGCCGGCCAGGACCCGGCCCAGCAGGTCGCCATGCTGCTCAGCGCGCCCGGCATCGAGGAGGTCGGCGAGGAGACGGTGAACGGCGTCGAGACCCGCCACTACGCCGGCACCATGAGCGTCGAGGACGCCGTCGCCGGCGACCAGAGCGGCCTCACCGAGGTGCTCACCGAGGAGGAGGTCGAGCAGCTGGTCGCGACCATGGAGCAGCAGGGCATCGACGGCTACGACATCGACGTCTGGATCGACGAGAACGACCTCCCGGTGCAGGTGCGGCAGTCCTACGAGACCCCCGAGGGCCCGGTGGAGTACGAGGTCCGCTACTCGGACTTCAACACCGAGGTCTCCGTGGAGCAGCCCGCCGCCGAGCTGGTGATCGACTTCGTGGAGCTGATGGAGGAGCTGAACGCCTCGCTCTCCTGAGGCCGCTGTCGGGACAGCCTCTGTCCCTACCCCGATTTGCCTGAACGAAATCCCCTCACGTACGCTGCCACGTAAAGCCAGAGACCGCTGGTTGTCGCCTTGACCCCTCGGGGTTCGGGGCGGCCGAAGGACCGCTCACGCGGCGACCCGCGCAGGTGATCGTGGATGTGTGCGTGTGGAGTTCTCCACACGTTACGCCCTGAGCGCCTGCGCCCGGGGCGTTTTCGTTTGCCGGACCCTTCTGCCGCGGTTGCTGAACACCTGCGGAAAAACCGGAAGGAGGGCCGAGGTTATGGCTGGTTCCGACAAGGGCGCGGTCGTCGCGGAGATCAGGCAGCGCTTCGAGGCGTCGAACGCCGCCGTGGTCACCGCCTACACCGGGCTCACCGTGGCTCAGCTCAAGGAGCTGCGCCGCGCGCTCGGCGAGAACGCCCAGTACCGCGTGACGAAGAACACGCTGACCAAGATCGCGGCCAACGAGGCCGGGGTCAGCGGGCTGGACGAGTTCTTCAAGGGCTCCACCGCCGTCGCCTTCGTGACTGGGGACCCGGTCAACGTGGCGAAGGGCCTGCGTGACTTCGCCAAGGAGAACCCGGCGCTGGTCATCAAGGGCGGCGTCCTGGAGGGCAAGCCGCTCAACGCCGAGGAGATCGTCAAGCTCGCCGACCTGGAGTCGCGCGAGGTTCTGCTCTCCAAGCTCGCCGGTGGCATGAAGGCGTCGATGGCCAAGGCCGCCGCGACCTTCCAGGCCCCGCTCACGAAGTTCGTCCGCACCGCGGACGCGCTGCGGGACAAGGTCGAGCAGGGTGGTGCCGGTGCGCCGGCCGCCGCCGAGTCCGCCGAGTAACCACGGGGACGCGCGCGTCACCCCGGTTCCCTCGGGGACCTCAGTGGGCCGCCCAGGCCCGCATCACACGTTCAACCGGCGCCAGCCGGCTCAAGTGGAAGGACCGCCATCATGGCGAAGCTGAGCCAGGACGAACTGCTTGAGCAGTTCGCCGAGATGACCCTGATCGAGCTCTCCGACTTCGTGAAGAAGTTCGAGGAGAAGTTCGACGTCGAGGCCGCCGCCCCGGCCGCCGTCGTCGCCGCCCCGGGTGGCGGTGGCGCCGCCGCCGAGGCCGAGCCGGAGAAGGACGAGTTCGACGTCGTCCTGACCGGTGCCGGCGACAAGAAGATCCAGGTGATCAAGGTCGTGCGCGAGCTGACCTCCCTGGGTCTGAAGGAGGCCAAGGAGCTGGTGGACAACACCCCGAAGCCGGTTCTGGAGAAGGTCAACAAGGAGGCCGCCGACAAGGCCAAGGAGTCCCTCGAGGGCGCCGGCGCCTCCGTCGAGGTGAAGTGACCTTCGCGTCACTCCTCCCCACACGGGGTCCTACCAGGGGCGATCACCCAGCGGGTGGTCGCCCCCTGGCGTTCTCGCGGAACGCCTCCTTGCCCGGGGCGCGGCGGCGGGTATGGTGATCTTCGGCCGCTTCTCGGAGATGCCCGGGACGGGTGGCGGTGTAGTAGGGGCCTTGACGAACCGCAGCGGTCGCGCGATTCTCTGGTCGCACGCCGGATCGAATCCATGATCCGAGGCATGGAATCCCGGCGAGGTGGGAAGTGATGCGGCAGACGGGTCCGTTGCCAGCCTTCGAGGCGGCTGGAGACGGAGCGGAGCACGGCCGAGGGTGGCTCCTCGATTGATGGAATATGGGCGTTGGACATCAGTGGGTCTTGTGGCTACACTGACCCTTTGCGCTGCCTAGCTGCCTCCTGCCCGTCACCTTGGGGGCCGGCACGCGCGCAGAGAGTCCGAGCCCTCGGAAGGACCCCCTCTTGGCCGCCTCGCGCAACGCCTCGACGAACAACCAGAACAACGGCACCAGCACCGCACCGCTGCGTGTCTCCTTCGCCAAGATCAAGGAGCCGCTAGAGGTTCCCAATCTCCTTGCGCTGCAGACCGAGAGCTTTGACTGGCTGCTCGGCAATGACGCCTGGAAGGCCCGCGTCGAGGCCGCGCTGGAGAGTGGACAGAACGTTCCGACGAAGTCAGGTCTTGAGGAGATCTTCGAGGAGATCTCCCCGATCGAGGACTTCTCCGGGTCGATGTCCCTGACATTCCGCGACCACCGTTTCGAGCCGCCGAAGAACTCGATCGACGAGTGCAAGGAACGCGACTTCACCTATGCCGCCCCGCTGTTCGTCACGGCGGAGTTCACCAACAACGAGACCGGCGAGATCAAGTCGCAGACGGTCTTCATGGGTGACTTCCCGCTGATGACCGACAAGGGCACCTTCTGCATCAACGGCACCGAGCGCGTGGTCGTCTCGCAGCTGGTGCGGTCCCCGGGCGTCTACTTCGACAGCAGCATCGACAAGACCTCCGACAAGGACCTCTTCTCCGCCAAGATCATCCCCTCCCGGGGCGCCTGGCTGGAGATGGAGATCGACAAGCGCGACATGGTCGGGGTCCGGGTCGACCGCAAGCGCAAGCAGTCCGTGACCGTGCTGCTGAAGGCCCTGGGCTGGACCTCCGACCAGATCCTGGAGGAGTTCGGCGAGTACGAGTCCATGCGCGCCACCCTGGAGAAGGACCACACCCAGGGGCAGGACGACGCGCTGCTCGACATCTACCGCAAGCTCCGCCCGGGCGAGCCGCCGACGCGTGAGGCCGCGCAGACGCTCCTGGAGAACCTGTACTTCAACCCCAAGCGGTACGACCTGGCCAAGGTCGGTCGCTACAAGATCAACAAGAAGCTGGGCGGGGACGAGCCGCTGGACGCCGGCGTGCTCACCGTCGAGGACATCGTCGCCACCATCAAGTACCTGGTGCGGCTGCACGCGGGCGAGACCGAGACGGTCACCGCCAGCGGCCGGACCATCGTGGTGGAGACCGACGACATCGACCACTTCGGCAACCGGCGCCTGCGCAACGTCGGCGAGCTGATCCAGAACCAGGTCCGCACGGGCCTGGCCCGGATGGAGCGGGTCGTCCGCGAGCGGATGACCACCCAGGACGTCGAGGCGATCACGCCGCAGACCCTGATCAACATCCGGCCGGTCGTCGCCTCCATCAAGGAGTTCTTCGGCACCAGCCAGCTGTCGCAGTTCATGGACCAGACCAACCCGCTCTCCGGCCTGACCCACAAGCGCCGGCTGAACTCGCTGGGCCCCGGCGGCCTCAGCCGTGAGCGGGCCGGCCTTGAGGTCCGTGACGTGCACCCCTCGCACTACGGTCGGATGTGTCCGATCGAGACCCCCGAGGGTCCGAACATCGGCCTCATCGGTTCGCTCGCGGCCTTCGGTCGACTGAACGCGTTCGGCTTCGTCGAGACCCCGTACCGCAGGGTCACCGACGGCGTCGTCACCGACCAGGTCGACTACCTGACCGCCGACGAGGAGGACCGCTTCGTCATCGCGCAGGCCAACGCGCCGCTGACGGAGGACTACCACTTCGCCGAGTCCCGGGTGCTGGTCCGCCGCCGTGGCGGCGAGATCGACTACGTCGCCGGCACCGAGGTCGACTACATGGACGTCTCGCCGCGCCAGATGGTGTCGGTGGCCACGGCCATGATCCCGTTCCTGGAGCACGACGACGCCAACCGGGCGCTGATGGGCTCCAACATGATGCGCCAGGCCGTGCCGCTGCTCCAGGCGGAGGCCCCGCTGGTCGGCACCGGCATGGAGTACCGCTCCGCCGTGGACGCCGGCGACGTGATCAAGGCCGAGAAGGACGGCGTGATCTCCGACGTCTCCGCCGACTACATCTCGGTGCAGAACGACGACGGCACCCATGTCACCCACCGGCTGGCCAAGTTCCACCGCTCCAACCAGGGCACCTCGTTCAACCAGAAGGTCCTGGTCGAGGAGGGCGACCGGGTGGTCGCCGGCCAGGTGATCGCCGACGGCCCGTCCACCGACCGTGGCGAGATGGCGCTCGGCAAGAACCTGCTGGTCGCGTTCATGCCGTGGGAGGGCTACAACTACGAGGACGCGATCATCCTCTCCCAGCGCCTGGTGCAGGACGACGTCCTCTCCTCGATCCACATCGAGGAGCACGAGGTCGACGCCCGCGACACCAAGCTGGGCCCCGAGGAGATCACCCGCGACATCCCCAACGTCTCCGAGGAGGTCCTCGCGGACCTCGACGACCGGGGCATCATCAGGATCGGCGCCGAGGTCGAGGCCGGCGACATCCTGGTGGGCAAGGTGACCCCCAAGGGCGAGACGGAGCTGACCCCGGAGGAGCGCCTGCTGCGCGCGATCTTCGGCGAGAAGGCCCGTGAGGTCCGCGACACCTCGCTGAAGGTGCCGCACGGCGAGACCGGCAAGGTCATCGGCGTGCGCGTCTTCGACCGCGAGGAGGGCGACGAACTGCCGCCGGGCGTCAACCAGTTGGTCCGCGTCTACGTGGCCCAGAAGCGGAAGATCACCGACGGCGACAAGCTCGCCGGCCGGCACGGCAACAAGGGCGTCATCTCCAAGATCCTGCCCGTCGAGGACATGCCGTTCATGGAGGACGGCACCCCGGTCGACATCATCCTCAACCCGCTGGGCGTCCCGTCCCGGATGAACCCGGGTCAGGTGCTGGAGATCCACCTCGGCTGGCTGGCCTCCCAGGGCTGGAAGGTCGAGGGCCTGGAGGAGGAGTGGCAGCAGCGGCTCGCCGCCATCGGCGCCGACGACGTCGCGCCGGGCACCAACGTGGCCACCCCGGTCTTCGACGGCGCCCGCGAGGACGAGATGGCGGGCCTCTTCGGCTCCACCATCCCGAACCGCGACGGCGACCGCCTGGTGCTGCCGTCCGGCAAGGCGCGGCTCTTCGACGGCCGTTCCGGGGAGCCGTTCCCCGACCCGATCTCCGTCGGGTACATGTACATCCTGAAGCTGCACCACTTGGTGGACGACAAGCTGCACGCCCGTTCCACCGGCCCGTACTCGATGATCACCCAGCAGCCGCTCGGCGGTAAGGCGCAGTTCGGCGGTCAGCGGTTCGGCGAGATGGAGGTGTGGGCGCTGGAGGCGTACGGCGCCGCCTACGCGCTCCAGGAGCTGCTGACCATCAAGTCCGACGACGTCACCGGCCGGGTCAAGGTCTACGAGGCGATCGTCAAGGGCGAGAACATCCCCGAGCCCGGCATTCCCGAGTCCTTCAAGGTGCTCATCAAGGAAATGCAGTCGCTCTGCCTGAACGTGGAGGTGCTGTCCTCGGACGGCATGTCCATCGAGATGCGCGACACCGACGAGGACGTCTTCCGCGCCGCGGAAGAGCTCGGCATCGACCTGTCCCGGCGGGAGCCGAGCAGCGTCGAAGAGGTCTGACGGGCCAGGCCGGGGGAGCGTGGCCACCACGTTCCCCCGGCTCCCCCCGGACCCCGACAGACCATTGACTGACACGACCCTGAGAGGGATTGACGAGAGTGCTCGACGTCAACTTCTTCGACGAACTGCGGATCGGCCTGGCGACGGCTGACGACATCCGTCAGTGGTCTCACGGCGAGGTGAAGAAGCCGGAGACCATCAACTACCGCACCCTCAAGCCCGAGAAGGACGGCCTCTTCTGCGAGAAGATCTTCGGCCCCACCCGGGACTGGGAGTGCTACTGCGGCAAGTACAAGCGCGTCCGCTTCAAGGGCATCATCTGTGAGCGCTGCGGCGTCGAGGTGACCCGCGCCAAGGTGCGCAGGGAGCGGATGGGCCACATCGAACTGGCCGCCCCCGTCACCCACATCTGGTACTTCAAGGGCGTGCCGTCGCGCCTGGGGTACCTGCTCGACCTGGCGCCGAAGGACCTGGAGAAGGTCATCTACTTCGCCGCCTACATGATCACGTATGTGGACGAGGAGCGTCGCACCCGCGACCTGCCGTCCCTCGAAGCGCACATCTCGGTGGAGCGGCAGCAGATCGAACAGCGCCGCGACGCCGACCTGGAGGCCAGGGCCAAGAAGCAGGAGGCCGACCTGGCCGAGCTGGAGGCCGAGGGCGCCAAGGCCGACGTCCGCCGCAAGGTGCGCGAGGGCGCCGAGCGCGAGATGAAGCAGCTGCGCGACCGGGCCCAGCGCGAGCTGGACCGGCTCGACGAGGTGTGGAACCGCTTCAAGAACCTCAAGGTCCAGGACCTGGAGGGCGACGAGCTGCTCTACCGCGAGCTGCGCGACCGCTTCGGCACCTACTTCGACGGCTCGATGGGCGCCGCCGCGCTCCAGAAGCGGCTGGAGACCTTCGACCTCACCGAGGAGGCCGAGCGGCTGCGGGAGATCATCCGCACCGGCAAGGGCCAGAAGAAGACCCGTGCCCTGAAGCGGCTCAAGGTGGTCTCGGCGTTCCTCCAGACCTCCAACAGCCCGCGCGGCATGGTGCTGGACTGTGTCCCGGTGATCCCGCCGGACCTGCGTCCGATGGTGCAGCTGGACGGTGGCCGGTTCGCGACCTCCGACCTGAACGACCTGTACCGCCGCGTCATCAACCGGAACAACCGGCTGAAGAGGCTGCTGGACCTGGGCGCGCCCGAGATCATCGTCAACAACGAGAAGCGGATGCTCCAGGAGGCCGTTGACGCGCTGTTCGACAACGGCCGGCGCGGCCGCCCGGTCACCGGTCCGGGCAACCGCCCGCTGAAGTCGCTCTCCGACATGCTCAAGGGCAAGCAGGGTCGGTTCCGGCAGAACCTGCTGGGCAAGCGCGTCGACTACTCGGCCCGTTCGGTGATCGTCGTCGGCCCGCAGCTGAAGCTGCACCAGTGCGGCCTGCCCAAGGCGATGGCGCTGGAGCTGTTCAAGCCGTTCGTGATGAAGCGGCTGGTCGATCTCAACCACGCGCAGAACATCAAGTCGGCCAAGCGGATGGTCGAGCGGCAGCGCACCGTGGTGTACGACGTCCTCGAAGAGGTCATCGCCGAGCACCCGGTGCTGCTCAACCGCGCGCCCACCCTGCACCGCCTCGGCATCCAGGCGTTCGAGCCGCAGCTGGTCGAGGGCAAGGCCATCCAGATCCACCCGCTGGTCTGCACCGCGTTCAACGCGGACTTCGACGGCGACCAGATGGCCGTGCACCTGCCGCTGTCGGCCGAGGCCCAGGCCGAGGCCCGCATCCTGATGCTGTCCTCGAACAACATCCTCAAGCCGGCCGACGGCCGGCCGGTGACCATGCCGACCCAGGACATGGTGCTCGGGCTCTTCTTCCTCACCACCGACGAGGAGGAGCGCGAGGTGCGGGGCGAGGGCCGGTCCTTCGCGTCAACGGCCGAGGCGATCATGGCGTTCGACGCCGGCGAGCTGTCGCTCCAGGCGAAGATCGACATCCGCTTCCCGCTGGGCACCGTCCCGCCGCGCGGCTGGACGCCGCCGGAGCCCGAGGACGGCGAGCCGGCCTGGCAGCCGGGGGAGAGCTTCCGCCTGCGCACCACGCTGGGTCGGGCGCTCTTCAACGAACTGCTGCCCGAGGACTACCCGTTCGTCGACCAGTCGGTGGGCAAGAAGCAGCTCTCCGGCATCGTCAACGACCTGGCCGAGCGGTACCCGAAGGTCGTGGTGGCCGCCGCGCTGGACAACCTCAAGTCGGCCGGCTACTTCTGGGCCACCCGGTCCGGGGTCACCGTGGCCGTCTCCGACATCGTGGTGCCCGAGGCGAAGAAGCAGATCATCGCCGACTACGAGGCACAGGACGAGAAGGTCCAGAAGCAGTACGAGCGTGGCCTGATCACCAAGGACGAGCGGACCCAGGAGCTGATCGCGATCTGGACCAAGGCCACGGCCGAGGTCGCGGACGCGATGAGCGACAACTTCCCGAAGACCAACCCGATCTTCATGATGGTGGACTCGGGTGCGCGCGGCAACATGATGCAGATGCGTCAGATCGCCGGTATGCGTGGTCTGGTGTCCAACGCGAAGAACGAGACCATCCCGCGGCCGATCAAGGCGTCGTTCCGCGAGGGCCTCACGGTGCTGGAGTACTTCATCTCCACCCACGGCGCCCGGAAGGGCCTCGCCGACACCGCGCTGCGGACCGCCGACTCGGGCTACCTGACCCGTCGTCTGGTGGACGTCTCCCAGGACGTGATCATCCGCGAGGAGGACTGCGGCACCGACCGTGGCCTCAAGCTGACGATCGCCTCCAAGGACGCGGAGGGCGTGCTGCGCAAGGCGGACGACGTCGAGAGCAGCGTCTACGCCCGGTGTCTGGCCGAGGACATCACGGTGGACGGGAAGGTGCTGGCCCCGGCCGGCACCGACCTGGGCGACGTGCTCATCGACGAGCTGGTCCGGCACGGCGTGGAGACGGTCAAGACCCGCTCGGTGCTCACCTGCGAGTCGGCCGTCGGCACCTGCGCCATGTGCTACGGGCGTTCGTTGGCCACCGGCAAGCTGGTGGACATCGGCGAGGCCGTCGGCATCATCGCGGCCCAGTCCATCGGTGAGCCGGGCACCCAGCTGACGATGCGGACCTTCCACACCGGTGGTGTGGCGGGTGAGGACATCACCCAGGGTCTGCCGCGTGTGGTCGAGCTGTTCGAGGCCCGCACGCCCAAGGGCGTCGCGCCGATCTCCGAGTCGGCCGGCCGGGTGCGGATCGAGGAGACCGAGAAGACCAAGAAGGTCATCGTCACGCCGGACGACGGCTCCGACGAGACCTCCTACGCGGTCTCCAAGCGGGCCAGGCTGCTGGTCGGCGAGGGCGACCACGTCACGGTCGGCCAGCCGCTGACCGTGGGCGCCGCCAACCCGCACGACGTGCTGCGCATCCTGGGCCAGCGCGCGGTGCAGATCTACCTGGTGGGCGAGGTCCAGAAGGTCTACAACTCGCAGGGTGTGGCCATCCACGACAAGCACATCGAGATCATCGTCCGGCAGATGCTGCGCCGGGTGACGATCATCGAGTCCGGCGACGCGGAGCTGCTGCCGGGCGAGCTGGTCGAGCGCTCGAAGTTCGAGTCGGAGAACCGCCGCGTGGTGGCCGAGGGCGGGCACCCCGCCTCCGGTCGTCCGCAGCTGATGGGCATCACCAAGGCGTCGCTGGCCACCGAGTCGTGGCTGTCGGCGGCGTCCTTCCAGGAGACGACGCGGGTCCTGACCGACGCGGCGATCAACGCCAAGTCGGACTCGCTGATCGGCCTCAAGGAGAACGTGATCATCGGTAAGCTGATCCCGGCCGGCACGGGCCTGTCCCGCTACCGGAACATCCGGGTGGAGCCGACCGAGGAGGCGAAGGCCGCGATGTACTCGGCCGTCGGGTACGACGACATCGACTACTCGCCCTTCGGCACCGGCTCCGGCCAGGCGGTCCCGTTGGAGGACTACGACTACGGCCCCTACCAGGGCTGAGTCCTCGCGAGTGACCGGTGGCCGGGGCGGAGCGATCCGCCCCGGCCACCGGCCTGTCACGGCCCTGTCGCGTCGCCGCCGGTGGAACGCCCGGCCACGTCAAGGGGGCCGGACCTCGATCGTTTTGACCCAGGCCATCGCGCTGGGTACGCTCTGACCTTGTGCCTGGGGTGTTCCCTGCGCTTTTTCGGCGGCAGTCGGAACTCCGGGGTCCGCACACTCTTCCCAGCGCTCCCGAGCGGAGTCGCGGAAGCTCGCGGTTTTCGACACGCCCGACCGCGTGGGTCGGCGTGTTCCAGGTTAGCTTTATTGAGACCGGCACAGAGAAACCGGAGATACGGTGCCAACGATCCAGCAGCTGGTCCGCAAGGGCCGGCAGGACAAGGTCGAGAAGAACAAGACGCCCGCGCTTGAGGGTTCGCCCCAGCGCCGTGGCGTCTGCACGCGTGTGTTCACCACCACGCCCAAGAAGCCGAACTCGGCGCTGCGTAAGGTCGCGCGTGTCCGGCTCAGCAACGGGATCGAGGTCACCGCCTACATTCCGGGTGAGAACCACAACCTTCAGGAGCACTCCATCGTGCTGGTGCGCGGTGGAAGGGTGCGTGACCTGCCGGGTGTTCGCTACAAGATCATCCGCGGTTCCCTGGACACCCAGGGCGTCAAGAACCGCAAGCAGGCCCGCAGCCGCTACGGCGCCAAGAAGGAGAAGTAACCATGCCTCGTAAGGGCCCCGCCCCGAAGCGACCGGTGCACATCGACCCGGTCTACGGTTCTCCTCTGGTGACCTCCCTGATCAACAAGGTGCTGCTGAACGGCAAGCGCTCCACCGCCGAGCGCATCGTCTACGGCGCCATGGAGGGGCTGCGGGAGAAGACCGGCAACGACCCGGTCATCACCCTGAAGCGCGCCCTGGAGAACGTGAAGCCCACCCTTGAGGTGCGGTCCCGCCGCGTCGGTGGCGCCACGTACCAGGTGCCGGTCGAGGTGCGCCCCGGGCGTTCCTCCACGCTCGCCCTGCGTTGGCTCGTCGGCTACTCCCGCGCCCGTCGCGAGAAGACGATGACCGAGCGCCTGATGAACGAGCTGCTCGACGCCTCCAACGGCCTCGGTGCCTCCGTGAAGAAGCGCGAGGACACGCACAAGATGGCCGAGTCCAACAAGGCGTTCGCGCACTACCGCTGGTAGTCGCAACCCCTATCGAGACCGAGAGAAGACTGAAGCCAGATGGCTACCACTTCACTTGACCTGGCCAGGGTCCGCAACATCGGGATCATGGCTCACATCGACGCGGGCAAGACGACCACCACCGAGCGGATTCTTTACTACACCGGTGTGAGCTACAAGATCGGTGAGGTCCACGACGGCGCCGCCACGATGGACTGGATGGAGCAGGAGCAGGAGCGGGGGATCACCATCACCTCCGCGGCCACCACCTGCCACTGGCCGCTCGATGAGGTCGACCACACGATCAACATCATCGACACCCCCGGCCACGTTGACTTCACGGTCGAGGTGGAGCGCTCCCTGCGGGTGCTCGACGGCGCGGTCACCGTCTTCGACGGTGTCGCCGGTGTCGAGCCGCAGTCGGAGACCGTCTGGCGTCAGGCGGACCGCTACGGCGTTCCGCGCATCTGCTTCGTGAACAAGCTCGACCGCACGGGTGCGGACTTCTTCCGCTGCGTCGACATGATCGTCGACCGGCTGAAGGCCACCCCGCTGGTCATGCAGCTCCCGATCGGTGCCGAGGCGGGCTTCAAGGGCGTCATCGACCTGGTCCGCATGAAGGCCCTGGTCTGGTCCGAGGAGACCAAGCTCGGCGAGATGTACGACGTCGTGGACATCCCGGAGGACCTGCGCGAGCAGGCCGACGAGTGGCACGGCAAGCTCGTCGAGGCCGTCTCCGAGAACGACGAGGAGCTGATGGAGCTGTACCTGGAGGGCACCGAGCCCACCGTGGACCAGCTCTACACCGCGATCCGTCGGATCACCCTCGCCTCCACCGGCGCCGAGGGCTCCACCACGATCACCCCGGTGTTCTGCGGCACCGCGTTCAAGAACAAGGGCGTGCAGCCCCTGCTCGACGCGGTCGTGCGGTACCTGCCGTCGCCGCTGGACGTCGAGGCCGTGGAGGGCCACTCGCCGAAGGACAGCGAGGAGGTCATCCGCCGGAAGCCCTCCGAGGAGGAGCCGCTGTCGGCCCTGGCGTTCAAGATCGCCAGCGACCCGCACCTGGGCAAGCTGACCTTCATCCGCGTCTACTCCGGCGTGCTCCAGGCGGGCACCCAGGTGTTGAACGCCGTGAAGGGCCGCAAGGAGCGGATCGGCAAGATCTACCGGATGCACGCCAACAAGCGGGAGGAGATCGACCGCGTTGGCGCCGGTGACATCGTCGCCGTGATGGGGCTCAAGCAGACCACCACGGGTGAGACGCTGTCGGACGCCACCCACCAGATCATCCTGGAGTCCATGGAGTTCCCGGCTCCGGTGATCGAGGTCGCCATCGAGCCCAAGTCCAAGGGCGACCAGGAGAAGCTGGGCGTGGCGATCCAGCGGCTGGCCGAGGAGGACCCGTCCTTCCAGGTCAAGACCAACGAGGAGACCGGCCAGACGATCATCGCCGGCATGGGCGAGCTGCACCTCGATGTGCTGGTCGACCGCATGAAGCGCGAGTTCAAGGTCGAGGCCAACGTCGGCAAGCCGCAGGTGGCCTACCGCGAGACCCTGCGTCGCGCGGTGGAGAAGGTTGACTACACCCACAAGAAGCAGACCGGTGGCTCCGGTCAGTTCGCCAAGGTGCAGATCAGCCTGGAGCCGCTGGAGGGCGACGGGTACGAGTTCGAGAACAAGGTCACCGGTGGCCGCATCCCCAAGGAGTACATCCCCTCGGTGGACGCCGGTTGCCAGGAGGCGATGGAGTTCGGCGTGCTCGCCGGCTACCCGCTGACCGGCGTGAAGGTGACCCTGCTCGACGGCGCGTACCACGACGTGGACTCCTCCGAGATGGCGTTCAAGATCGCCGGCTCGATGGTCTTCAAGGAGGCCGCCCGCAGGGCGAGCCCGGCCATCCTGGAGCCGCTGATGGCGGTCGAGGTCACCACGCCCGAGGAGTACATGGGCGACGTGATCGGCGACATCAACTCCCGCCGTGGCCAGATCCAGGCCATGGAGGACCGGGGTGGCAACAAGGTCGTCAAGGCCCTGGTGCCGCTGTCGGAGATGTTCGGCTACGTCGGCGACCTGCGCAGCAAGACCTCCGGTCGTGCGAGCTACTCCATGCAGTTCGATTCCTATGGTGAGGTTCCCAAGAACGTCTCCGAGGAGATCATCGCGAAGGCCAAGGGCGAGTAGCCCTTAAGCTGGAGCAAGGGGCATTCGGGGGCATTCCGCCCCCGGTGCCCGGCCCTTTAGCGAAGCGGTCAAGGGCATCCCCTCGGGGTCCTGACCGGTTCGGTCGATTCCTGAAAACCTTCCGCAAGGTGCGGGGGGCGTACAGCACCAGTCCACAGGAGGACCCCAGTGGCGAAGGCGAAGTTCGAGCGGACTAAGCCGCACGTCAACATTGGCACCATCGGTCACATCGACCACGGCAAGACGACGCTTACCGCGGCGATCACCAAGGTGCTGCACGACGCATACCCGGACCTCAACGAGACGTTCGCGTTCGAGAACATCGACAAGGCGCCCGAGGAGCGTCAGCGCGGTATCACCATCTCCATCGCGCACGTCGAGTATCAGACGGAGAACCGCCACTACGCGCACGTTGACTGCCCGGGTCACGCGGACTACATCAAGAACATGATCACCGGTGCCGCCCAGATGGACGGCGCGATCCTGGTGGTCGCCGCCACCGACGGCCCGATGCCGCAGACCAAGGAGCACGTGCTCCTGGCCCGCCAGGTCGGTGTGCCGTACATCGTGGTCGCCCTCAACAAGGCGGACATGGTGGACGACGAGGAGATCATGGAGCTGGTGGAGCTTGAGGTCCGTGAGCTGCTCACGGAGTACGAGTTCCCGGGCGACGACGTCCCCGTGGTCAAGGTCTCCGCGCTGAAGGCGCTGGAGGGCGACCCGGAGTGGGCCAAGACCGTCCTTGAGCTGATGGAGGCCGTGGACAGCGCCATCCCGCAGCCCGAGCGGGACGTCGACAAGCCGTTCCTGATGCCGATCGAGGACGTGTTCACCATCACCGGTCGCGGCACCGTGGTGACCGGCCGTATCGAGCGCGGCATCCTCAAGGTCAACGAGACCGTCGACATCATCGGCATCAAGGAGGAGAAGGCCACCACCACGGTGACCGGAATCGAGATGTTCCGGAAGCTGCTGGACGAGGGCCGGGCCGGTGAGAACGTCGGTCTGCTCCTCCGTGGCATCAAGCGCGAGGACGTCGAGCGCGGCCAGGTCGTCATCAAGCCCGGTTCGGTCACGCCGCACACCGAGTTCGAGGCGACCGCGTACATCCTGTCGAAGGACGAGGGTGGCCGTCACACCCCCTTCTTCAACAACTACCGGCCGCAGTTCTACTTCCGCACCACCGACGTGACCGGTGTGGTGAACCTCCCCGAGGGCACCGAGATGGTCATGCCGGGCGACAACACCGACATGCGCGTCGAGCTGATCCAGCCCGTCGCCATGGAGGAGGGCCTGAAGTTCGCCATCCGTGAGGGTGGTCGGACCGTCGGCGCCGGTCAGGTCACCAAGATCATCAAGTGAGTTGACCGTTCGCGGCCCCGGCCGCGAGCCATCGTTCACCTGGGCCCCGGGCCCGCCGCCTCGCGCGGTGGGCCCGGGGCCCGGGCGCGTTTCCCGGCGGCTCTCCCCGGGGTGATCTGCCCGTCGCCCGCTCGGCGCTGATTTCGACCGTTCGTCGAGTGGCGGGCTCCTCGGCCTGCCCCGGGGGTGTGACGCTCCTTACATTCTGGGGGCAGTTTCCTTGTCACCACCCGGGCCGCTTTCCTAAGGAGCCGTCGATGACGACACACTCCGCCCCCGACTCCAGCGAGCCTCCCCAGCCCGCCGAACGGGGTGACCCGCCGCCGGCCGTCGCCGCCGAGGCCGACCTGGAGGCACGCTCGGCCGCGATGCACGCCGATCCCCGGTTCGACGAACTGCGCCGCCGGCTGCTGCGCTTCGTCGTCCCGGCGAGCATCGCCTTCTTCGCCTGGTACCTGCTCTACGTCCTGATGTCGGCGTACGCCCGAGGGGTGATGTCGACCGAGGTGGTCGGCAGCGCCAACATCGCGCTGTTCTTCGGTCTGTTGCAGTTCGTCACGACCTTCGGCATCGCGATCCTCTACTCCCGTTACGCCAACCGCCGTTACGACCCCCTCGCCGACGAGCTGCGCGACGAGTTGGAGGGCCAGCCGGCGGTGCCCGGCGCCAGGAAGGGAGACGACGCATGATCTCCATCGCGGCGGAGACCACCTCGGACGAGCGGCTGATCACCGTCATCCTCTTCGGCGTGCTGATCGCGGTGACGCTCGGCATCACCGTCTGGGCGAGCCGGCAGACGAAGTCCGCCACCGACTTCCACTCCGGGGGCCGGGGCTTCAGCGGCATCCAGAACGGCTTCGCGATCGGCGGCGACTACATGTCGGCCGCGTCGTTCCTGGGCATCGCTGGCATGATCGCGCTCTTCGGCTACGACGGCTTCCTCTACTCGATCGGCTTCCTGGTCGCCTGGCTGGTGGCGCTGCTGCTGGTCGCCGAACTCCTGCGGAACTCCGGCCGGTTCACGATGACCGACGTCGTGTCCTACCGGATGAAGCAGCGGCCGGTGCGGACGGCGGGCTCGGTCTCGACGCTGACCGTGTCGATCTTCTACCTGCTGGCGCAGATGGTGGGCGCCGGCGCCCTGGTGGCGCTGCTGTTGGGCATCGAGGAGGGTGAGACCTACCTCGGGATGAGCGCCGACACCGCCAAGATCGTCGGCATCGTGGTCGTCGGCCTGCTGATGATCACCTATGTGTCGTTCGGCGGGATGACCGGCACCACCTGGGTGCAGATCGTCAAGGCCGTGATGCTGATGGGCGGCGCGCTGCTGGTCGCGCTGCTGGTCCTGTCGATCTACGACTTCAACTTCGGCTCGCTGATGAACGACGCGGCCGAGGCGAGCGGCGCGGGGAACGCGTTCCTCGAACCGGGGCAACGCTACGGCGTCGAGGTCGCCGGCGACGCGTGGCAGACCATGGTCAACAAGCTGGACCTGATCAGCCTGGGCCTGGCGCTGGTGCTGGGCACGGCGGGCCTGCCGCACATCCTGATCCGCTTCTACACGGTGCCGGACTCCAAGACCGCCCGGAAGTCGGTCAACTGGGCCATCGGCCTCATCGGCACCTTCTACCTGCTGACCCTGATCCTGGGCTTCGGCGCCGCGGCGCTGGTCGGCCGCGACGCGATCGTGGCGCAGAACTCGGCGGGCAACACGGCGGCGCCCCAGCTGGCCGAGGAGGTCGGCCAGCACTTCGGCGGCGACTTCCTCGGCGCGGTGATGCTGGCGCTGATCGCGGCGGTGGCGTTCGCGACGATCCTCTCCACGGTGGCCGGGCTGACGATCGCCTCGTCCTCCTCGTTGGCGCACGACTTCTACAACGCCGTGCTGCGCGGCGGGAAGGCCAGCGAGCAGGAGGAGGTCAGGGTCGCCAGGTTCGCCGCGATCGGCGTGGGCGCGGTCTCCATCGTGCTGGCGGTCTTCGCACAGGACCTCAACGTGGCCTTCCTGGTCGCGCTGGCCTTCGCGATCGCCGCCTCGGCCAACCTGCCGGTGATCCTGCTGAGCCTCTTCTGGAAGCGGTTCAACACCAGGGGAGCGGTGGCCGGCATCTACGGCGGCCTGATCAGCTCGGTCGGCCTGGTGATCTTCTCCCCGGTGGTCTCGGGCAAGGTGGACGCCGAGGGGAACAACCTGGCGCTGCTGCCGAAGAGCATCGACATCTCCTGGTTCCCGCTGGAGAACCCCGGCCTGGTCTCCATCCCGCTGGGTCTGCTCTGTGCCGTGATCGGCACCCTCATGTCCAACGAGTCCGAACCCGAGCGGTTCGCGAAGCTCCAGGTGCGGGCCCTCACCGGCGCCGGGGCGGAACGCGCGACCAAGCACTGACGGTTCGCACTCGAAGGAGGGGGCCTCATCCGCCCCCGCGCCCGGGGTCCCGCACCCGCCCTTCCCCAGGCGGGGCCCCGGGCGCCGTTCTCCCGCCGGCGCGCGCCCGTACGCGCGCGGGCGGGTTCTTCGCCGTCGGGCGCGGCCCCGCGCGGCGGCGCCTACCGCCGGCGGAGGCCGGCGCGGCGGACGCCGTAGGCGGCGGCGCCGACGAGGAGGACGGCGGCTCCGGCGAGCACGGAGGGCAGCGGGAGGGCGAGGGCCAGAACGAGGCAGCCGGCGAGGCCGACGGCGGGGACGATCCTGGCCGGGCGGCCTTCGGCGGGGGCGAGGGTCCACGCGGAGGCGTTGGCGATCGCGTAGTAGGCCAGGACGCCGAAGGAGGAGAAGCCGATCGCGCCGCGGACGTCGGCGGTGGCGGCGGCTGCCGCGACGACGGCGCCGACGACGAGTTCGGCCCGGTGGGGGACCCCGAAGCGCGGGTGGACGGCGGTCAGGGCGTGGGGCAGGTGGTGGTCACGGGCCATGGCCAGGGTGGTGCGGGAGACGCCGAGGACGAGGGCGAGCAGGGAGCCGAGGGCGGCGACGGCGGCGCCGACGCGCACGACGGGCACGAGCCAGCCCGCGCCGGCCGCCCGAGCGGCCTCGGCCAGCGGCGCTTCGGCGGCGGCGAGGCCGCCTGGGCCGAGGACCAGGAGGACGGAGACGGCGACGAGGGCGTAGACGACGAGGGTGATGCCGAGCGCGGTCGGGATGGCGCGCGGGATGGTGCGGGCCGGGTCGGTGACCTCCTCACCGAGGGTGGCGATCCGGGCGTAGCCGGCGAACGCGAAGAACAGCAGCCCGGCCGCCTGGAGCACCCCGCCGCCGGTCGTGTCCGCGCCGATGTCCAGGCGGTCCGCGTCCACGGCGCCGGAGGCGAGGGAGGCGACCACGAGGGCGGCGAGCACCGCGAGGACGAGGGCCACGATGACGCGGGTGAGCAGGGCGGACCTCTGGACACCGGCGTAGTTGACGGCGGTGAGGGCCACCACGGCGGCCACCGCGACCGCGTGGGCCTGGCCCGGCCAGACATAGGTGCCGACGGTCAGGGCCATCGCCGCGCAGGAGGCGGTCTTGCCGACCACGAACGCCCACCCGGCCAGGTAGCCCCAGAACTCGCCCAGCCGCTCCCGCCCGTAGACGTAGCTGCCGCCCGAGGTGGGATAGCGGGCGGCGAGCCGGGCGGAGGAGGTGGCGTTGCAGTAGGCGACGACGGAGGCCAGGGCGAGGCCGAGCAGCAGGCCGGAGCCGGCCGCGCGGGCGGCGGGGGCCAGGGCGGCGAAGATCCCGGCGCCGATCATCGACCCCAGCCCGATCAGCACCGCGTCCGGCACGCCCAGGCGCCGACGGAGTTCGTCCGGCATCCCGGGGGTCGGCGAGGGCGTGCTGCTCACTGTGTGTCTCCTGTCGGCCGTGACCGTTCGACGTGCTTCTCCCGGTTGAGCGCGCACGATAGGGGACCGAGCTGAACGCCGGGTGGCCCACCCGCGCGTGGCCGGCCCGTTCCGCGTTCCCGGAACGGGCCGGACGCGCGACACGCGTCGGAGCCGGGCCCCCGCCCCGGGGTCGGGTGGCACGCTGACCGGGGGCGCCCGTGCGGGCGGGCGCCGGGCGGCGTAGGGAGGACGGCAATGGCGAGGATCGCGGTCTTCGGCGCGGGAGGCTCCATCGGCCACCGCGTGGTGAGCGAGGCGCTGGACCGGGGCCACGAGGTGACCGCCGTGGTCCGCGACCCGGCGAGGATCACCAGGTCGCACCCCCACCTCGCCGTGGAGCGCGGCGACGTGCTGGACCCGGCGAGCGTCGCTGCGGTGGGGCGCGGCCAGGACGTGGTGGTCAGCGCGGTGGGCGGGGACGACGGGCCGGGGCACCTGGCGTTGATCGAGCCATCGGCGCGCTCGCTGGTCGCCGGGCTGCACGCGCTGGGCGCCGAGGCGCCCCGGTTGATCATGGTCGGCGGCGCCGGCTCGCTGCGCACCCCGGACGGGCGGCTGCTGTGGGACACCCCGGGGCTGCCCAAGGCGGTGGTGGAGATCATGCGCTCGCACGGCGACGCGCTCGCCTATCTGCGGTCCATCGCCAGCGAGGTGCGCTGGACCAGCCTCAGCCCCGCGGCCCGCGTCGAGTCGGGCCGGCGCACCGGCCGTTACCGCACGGCGCTGGACGACCTGGTGGTGGACGAGGAGGGGAACAGCGTGATCAGCACCGAGGACTACGCCACGGCCCTGGTCGACGAGATCGAACGCCCCGCCCACATCGGCCGCCGGTTCACCGTCGGCTACTGAGGCCCGGGCGGCGACCCGGCGCGCGTGGGGTCACGGTCGGGCCGCGCGAAGGAGCGGAAACCGTGAACATCGTGAACCGAGGCGTGAACATGGGGGCAAGGTAGCCCCCCGAAGGTGGGGGCTTTGGGCAATCCCGGGACGCGGCAGGCCCGTTGGCGTCACACTGGGCTCATGGAGGACTACCGGAGGAACCCGCCGCGCCACCTCACGTTCCGGGTGACCCGCAGGGACGACCCCGTCTCCGAGGTCACCGAGCTGGACATGCTCAGGGCGGCCGAGCAGTACCCCCACGTCGCGATCAGGGGCCCCGTCTTCGGCTTCGCCGAGCAGCGTCCCGCGTACGGCCCGGCCTGGCGGCTCCTCGACGACGTGTCGGCGGCGTTCCCCCAGCACGCCAGGGAGGGCCTCAACTCCCACCTGTGGACGCGCGCCAACGACGAGACGAAGCCCGGCGACCCGCTCCGCGCCGAACTCATCGCCGCCATCAGCAGGTTGGAAACCGAGCCGGTCAACGAGCTGACGGTGGACGGCACCAGGTACCGGGTCGTGCGCGGCGACGAGTTCGCCCGGCTCGGCCCCGACGGCATCGAGGGCCCGCGCCCGACCGACCCCGACGAGCCCAACGCCGACCTCGCCTGGGGCGAGCGCCGCCCCACCCCGAGCCGCACCAGGGGCCTGCTCGTCGACCACGCCCGCCCGACCGGGATCATGGAGTCCATCCAGCGGATGGAGCTGCTCGGGCTCCGCTACGAGGCGTCCCGCATCCCCGCCGACGTGCGCGCCGACTCCGCCCGGGCGATCGAAACGCACCCCGGAGTCGTGTTGCTCCCGGCCACCTTCACCTTCGCCGAGCGAAAACGCGCCTCCTGGGAGCCGATGGCCAGCCTCTCGGCCACCCCGAACGAGGCCCGCGCCACCCTCTACGACTACCTCGCCGAGTTCCTGCCGAAGCTGGCCCCCGAGATCCCCGCCGAGGACGCCAGCCGCTATGCCGAGGCGGCCGAGGACTTCCGCGCCCACCCGCGCCGCGACGAGGTCACCGTGCTCGGGCGCAGGTTCCGGATCATCCGCGTCGAGCGGCTGCTGCGGATCGGGCCCGACGGCCCCGAGACGCCCAGGCCCAGCGACCTCGACCCCTACGGCCCCTGCCAGATCCACCCTTCGCTGACGGAGTGACCGCGCGCCCCGCCCACGCCCGCGTGCCCCGCCCGTCGTCCGAAGGCTGATCGGCCCGTTCGCCCCCCTGCGAGTCCCCGCGACTCCCTACACCCACGCCGTCGACTGGGCTAGGTTCGGCCCATGCTGGAAGGCAGACGTCGGCGCAGGGCCGAGGCGGGCGAGGACGCGCGCAACCGGCCGGGCCTGGCGCGGCTGCTGACCGCCGTGCGGGAACTGGACGACGACCTGCGCGACGGGCTCACCGGGCGCGGCCCGGCCCAGGCCGCCCGCCGGCTGCGCCGCCTTCTCGGCGCCGACACCGTGCTGCTCGCCGACCTCGCGGGACCGGTCGCCGTCGCGGGACCGCACCCCGAGGAGCCCGAGCCCGACACCCTGCTCGCCCAGGCGTACGAGCACGGCAGCCCCGTCCACCGGCCGCCCTGGTCGGCCGTCCCGCTGCTCGTCGCCGGCGAGCTGACCGGCGGGCTGCTGGTGCGCGGCGGCAGCGAGCCCGAGGTCACGGCCGCCGCCGCGCAGGTGGCCCGTTCCCTGGACCACGCCGCGCTGCGCCGCGCCAGGGAACGCATCGCCCAGGCCGAACTCCGCACCCTGCGCGCCCAGATATCGCCGCACTTCCTGCACAACGCCCTGGCCGTGATCGGCGCCCGCATCCGCACCGACCCCGACCGCGCCCGCGCGCTGCTCAGCGACTTCGCCGACTACCTGCGCTACAGCTTCTCCCCACAGGGCGACTACGCCACCGTCGCCGAGGAACTCCAGGCCATCCAGACCTATCTGGAGCTGCAACGCGCCCGCTTCGACGACCGGATGGAGCTGACCGTCCGGATGGCGCCCGAGATCCTGCCCGTCGCCATCCCCTTCCTCGTGATCCAGCCGATCGTGGAGAATGCCGTGCGACACGGGCTGGAGCCCAAGCCGGGCCCCGGCTCGATCCAGGTCTCCGGCTTCGGCGAGGGCCCGCTGTGCGTGATCGAGGTCGAGGACGACGGGGTGGGGATGACGCCCGAGTTCGCCCAGGCGGTGCTCGCCGGGGAGCGGCCGGCCGACCGGGGCCACCCGCTGGGGGAGCGCCGCCGGGTCGGGCTGGCCAACGTCGACCAGCGGCTGCGCACGGTCTACGGGCCCGAGTACGGGCTGGTCATCGAGACCGCGCCGGGCAGCGGCACCAAGGTCGTGATCCGGGTGCCCCGATTCAGACGAGGAGTGGTCGCGCATTGACCGCCGAGACCCGACTGCGCGCGCTGGTGGTGGAGGACGAGACGTTCACCCGCCGCGAGCTGGCCGCCATGCTGACCGCCCTCCCCGAGATCGGCCGGGTCAGCGAGGCGGACGGCGGGGAGAGCGCGGTGCGGCAGCTGGGCGAGACCGCCTTCGACGCGGTCTTCCTCGACATCTCCATGCCGGGCCTGGACGGGATGGCCGTGGCCCGGGTCGTCGGCCGCCTCTCCGAGCCGCCGGCGATCGTCTTCGTCACCGCCTCCGAGCAGCACGCCGTCGACGCCTTCGGCATTGGCGCCATCGACTACCTGCTCAAGCCCGTCCGGCCCGAGCGGCTGGCCGAGGCCGTCTCCCGCGCCGGCGCCCCGCGCCGCCCGCCGCCGGCCACGCCCCGCCCGTCCCAGGTCGACGAACTGGCCGTCGTCCAGGTCGAGAACGGCCGGCACACCACCTTCGTGCACCGTGACGACATCCAGTACGCCGAGGCCCACGGCGACTACGTCCGGCTGCACACCGGCGAGGGCAGCCACCTGATCCGGATGCCGCTGAGCTATCTGGAGGAGGTCTGGGCGCCGGCCGGCTTCGTCCGCGCGCACCGGGGCTATCTGGTGGCCATCGGCTGGGTCCGCGACCTGTGGGTCTCCAGCTCCTCGGGGCTGGTGGCCCGCACCCCCGCCGGCGACGTCCCGGTCAGCCGCCGCCACGCCCGCGCGCTGAAGGAACGGCTGCTGGCCGCCGTCAGGGACGAGGGAGTGAACGCCGTGCCGCCGCCCGGAACCCGCGCGTGAGCGGCACCCGGCGGGTGCGGATCACCAGCCCGCAGACCCGCATCGCGCTGGCCCGCCGCCACCGGCCCGCCCAACACCTGCTGCCCCCGACCATCCCCGGCGCCGACGACCGGGACTCCACCGAGGCGGTCCGCGCGCTCTTCGCCCGCCAGCGCCGGCAGGCCGCCCGCACCCTCGCGCTGCTCGGCGCCGTGCTCTTCGGGCTCAGCGGGCTGCTGGCCGCCGCGCCCGCGCTCAGCCATGTCACGCTGCTGGGAGTCCCGCTCTCCTGGCTGCTGTTGATGGGCGGCAGCTACCCCGTGCTGCTGCTGATCGCGGTCCGCCACGTCCGCCGCGCCGAACGCCTGGAGCGCGACGGCGCGCGGCCGGAGCGTGGCCCGGGAACGGACCGGGCCGCGCCGTGATCGGGCTGCTGGCCATCGGGCTGCTCTTCGTCGTCAGCGTGGTGATCGGCGCCTACGGGGTGCGGGCCGCGCGCACCACGCCCGACTTCCTGGTGGCCTCGCAGCGCGTCGCGCCCGGCTGGAACGCGATGGCCATCGCCGGCGAGTACGTCTCGGCCGCCTCGGTGCTCGGCCTGGCCGGGCTGATGCTCAAGAACGGCGTGGGCACCCTCTGGTACGCGGTCGGCTTCACCGCCGGCTATGTCGCGGTCGCCGCGCTGGTCGCCGGGCCGATGCGGCGCTCCGGCGCGTACACCGTGCCGGACTTCGCCGACTACCGGCTGGGCTCGGAGCGGATCAGGAAGCTCTGCGCGGTGATCGTGCTGGTGATCATGTGGCTCTATCTGGTGCCCCAGTTCAAGGGCGCCGGCATGGTGCTGCACGCGGTCAGCGGCACCCCCTACTGGGTCGGCGTCGTGCTGGCCGGTCTCGTGGTGAGCGTCTCCATCGCGGCCGGCGGGATGCGCTCGGCGACCTATGTGCAGGCGTTCCACTACGGCGTGAAGCTGCTGTTCATCGCGGTGCCGGCCATCTTCCTCGTGGCGCACGCCGGTTCGGGGGCGCGCGCCGAGGCGCTGCGCTTCGACGTCTCCGACGACTGGAGCCGGCCGCTGCTCGACCTGGAGAGTTCGGGCGCCCCGCTGCTGGCGACCTGGTCGGTGCTGTTGGCCACCACGCTGGGCGCCGTCGGGCTGCCGCACGTGATCATGCGGTTCCACACCAGCCCCACCGCGAAGGCCGCCCGCCGGGTCGCGGTCGGCGTGATCGTGCTGCTCGGCGTCTTCTACCTCTTCCCCGCCGTCTACGGGCTGCTCGGCCGGGTCTTCACCCCGGAGCTGGTGCACGGCGGCGACACCGACATGGTGACCGTGGTGCTGCCCGGCGCGATCGTCCCCGGCACCTGGGGCTCGATCCTGACCGCCGTGGTCGCGGCCGGCGCGTTCGCCGCGTTCCTGTCCACCTCGTCGGGGCTGCTGATGGCGCTGGCCGGCGGGCTCTCGCACGACCTGTCCCGGGCGACCGTGCCCCGGCTGCGCTGGGCGGTGGCCGCCGGCGCGACCGTGGCCGTCGGGCTGTCGCTGCCGGCGCGCAGCGTGGACATCAACGTCGCCGTCGGCTGGGCCTTCGCCGTCGCCGCCTCCACCTTCTGCCCGCTGCTGGTGCTGGGCATCTGGTGGCGCGGGCTGACCACGGCCGGGGCGGCCGCCGGCCTCGCGACCGGGGTGAGCGCCGCCACGGGCGCCGCGTTCGCCTCGGTGCTGACCGACGGCGGGCCCGGCTGGCTGGTGGTGCTGCTGGCCCAACCGGCCGCCTGGACCGTGCCGTTGGCGTTCGCCGTGATGATCGGGGTCTCGCTGCGCGGCTCGGTGCCCGAGTGGGCGGAGCGGGCCGTCCTCCGGCTGCATCTGCCGGGCTGACCGGCGGCCCCGGCCACGCGCGGGCGCGGAGACGCTGCGCCGCAGGTGGGGGATACCGCCCGATTGGCGGGGGCGCGGTCTGCTATGGCACACTGACCAGGTTGCTCGGTTGACGGCCGATGCTGCGCGCCTCCCGCCGGGAGGACCGGAAGCGAGTCTCACTGTATTCGTCATCCCATGGATGCCCTGGTCAACGGGGCAGGGATGGAAGTACCGAGATCTTCCGGGAAGCGTGGGCGGGGCTTTCAACCAGGCACCCGGTGGATTACTCCCCCCACTCCTCCCAGAGGAAACCCCTGCGGTGAAATATGGGAACGAGTACGACACGCCCGACCGCGTGGGTCGGGTCGCCTCGGGGGGTGAGCCGGGTTCCAGAGCGTTGACGAGAGACAGGACTACGAAGTAGCCATGGCGGGACAGAAGATCCGCATTCGGCTCAAGGCCTACGACCACGAGGTCATCGACAACTCGGCGAAGAAGATCGTCGAGACGGTGACCCGCACGGGTGCGTCGGTCGCGGGCCCGGTGCCGCTGCCCACTGAGAAGAACGTGTACTGCGTCATCAAGTCGCCGCACAAGTACAAGGACTCGCGCGAGCACTTCGAGATGCGCACCCACAAGCGGCTGATCGACATCCTCGACCCGACCCCCAAGACCGTTGACTCGCTGATGCGCCTGGACCTCCCGGCCGGCGTCGACATCGAGATCAAGCTCTGAGAGGTCCGGTAGAAGAGATGACCAAGCAGATCAAGGGCGTCCTGGGCGAGAAGCTCGGCATGACCCAGGTCTGGGACGAGAACAACCGTGTCGTCCCCGTGACCGTGGTCAAGGCCGGGCCCTGCGTTGTCACCCAGGTCCGCACCAACGACAAGGACGGCTACGAGGCCGTCCAGATCGCCTTCGGCGAGATCGACCCGCGCAAGGTGAACCGCCCCCTGAAGGGCCACTTCGCCAAGGCCGACGTCACCCCGCGCCGCCACCTGGTCGAGCTGCGGACCGCCGACGCCAGCGAGTACACCCTCGGCCAGGAGGTCACGGCCGAGGTGTTCGAGTCCGGCGTCCGCGTCGACGTGACCGGCACCACCAAGGGCAAGGGCACCGCCGGCGTGATGAAGCGTCACGGCTTCGGCGGCCTCGGCGCCTCGCACGGCACCCAGCGCAAGCACCGCTCGCCTGGCTCCATCGGCGGCTGCGCCACCCCGGGCCGGGTCTTCAAGGGCTTGCGGATGGCCGGCCGGATGGGCAACGAGCGCGTCACCACCCAGAACCTGACCGTCCACGCCGTGGACGCGGAGAAGGGCCTGCTCCTCATCAAGGGCGCGGTGCCCGGTCCCAACGGCGGCCTCGTCCTGGTCCGTTCCGCGGCCAAGGGGGCCTGAGGTTAATCATGAGTACCCCAAAGAGCATCGTCATCCTCTCGCCCTCGGGTGAGGAGGCCGGCACCGTCGAGCTTCCGGCGGAGATCTTCGACGCCAAGGTCAGCGTGCCGCTGATCCACCAGGTCGTCGTCGCCCAGCTGGCCGCCGCCCGCCAGGGCACGCACAAGACCAAGACCCGTGGCGAGGTCCGCGGTGGCGGCAAGAAGCCGTACCGCCAGAAGGGCACGGGCCGCGCCCGCCAGGGCTCCGTCCGCGCGCCGCAGTTCGCCGGCGGTGGCACCGTCCACGGCCCCGTGCCGCGCGACTACAGCCAGCGCACCCCGAAGAAGATGAAGGCCGCCGCGCTCCGTGGCGCCCTCACCGACCGGGCCCGGCACGACCGCGTGCACGTGGTGACCGGCGTCGTCGACGGCGAGGTCTCCACCAAGGCCGCCAGGACCCTGCTGGGCAAGATCAGCGACCGCAAGAAGCTGCTGCTGGTCGCCGAGCGCTCGGACAACACCTCGTGGCTGTCCGCCCGCAACCTGCCGCAGGTCCACATCATCGACCCGGGCCAGCTGAACACCTACGACGTCGTCGACTCCGACGACGTGGTGTTCACCAAGGCCGCCTTCGACCGCTTCGTGGCTGGCCGGGCCGCCGGCGCCGTGGCGCTCGACAAGAAGCCCGAAGGGAGCGACGCCTGATGAGCGAGGTCACCGTCGCCGAGTTCTCCAGCAAGGAGTTCTCCGCCCCGCACGACATCCTGATCAAGCCCGTCGTGTCGGAGAAGAGCTACGCGCTGCTCGACGAGAACAAGTACACGTTCATCGTCGACCCCCGGGCCAACAAGACCCAGATCAAGCAGGCCGTCCAGGCGGTCTTCGCGGTCAAGGTGGTCGGGGTCAACACGATCAACCGCCAGGGCAAGCGCAAGCGCACCCGCACCGGTTACGGCCGCCGCGCCAGCACCAAGCGCGCGATCGTGACCCTTGCTGAGGGCGACAGCATCGACATCTTCGGCGGCCCGGTCTCCTGACGGGGACCGGCCGTCCGAGACCGGACGAGGACTAAGAAATGGGAATCCGCAAGTACAAGCCGACGACTCCGGGCCGTCGTGGCGCCAGCGTCGCCGACTTCGTCGAGATCACGCGGTCCACGCCGGAGAAGTCGCTGGTCCGCCCGCTGCACAGCAAGGGTGGACGGGACAACGCCGGCCGCGTCGCGGTCCGCCACCAGGGTGGTGGCCACAAGCGCGCCTACCGCGTCATCGACTTCCGTCGGCACGACAAGGACGGTGTGCCGGCCAAGGTCGCGCACATCGAGTACGACCCGAACCGCACCGCCCGCATCGCGCTGCTGCACTACGCGGACGGCGAGAAGCGGTACATCATCGCGCCCGCCCACCTCAAGCAGGGCGACCGCGTGGAGAACGGCGCCGGCGCCGACATCAAGCCCGGCAACAACCTGCCGCTGCGCAACATCCCGGTGGGTACCGTGATCCACGCCATCGAGCTCCAGCCGGGCGGCGGCGCCAAGTTCGCGCGCTCCGCCGGTGCCTCGGTGCAGCTGCTGGCGAAGGAGGGCCGCATGGCCCACCTGAGGATGCCGTCCGGCGAGATCCGGCTGGTGGACGTCCGCTGCCGGGCGACCGTCGGCGAGGTCGGCAACGCCGAGCAGTCCAACATCAACTGGGGCAAGGCCGGCCGGATGCGCTGGAAGGGCGTTCGGCCCAGCGTGCGCGGTGTCGTGATGAACCCCGTCGACCACCCCCACGGTGGTGGCGAGGGCCGGACCTCGGGTGGTCGCCACCCGGTCTCGCCCTGGGGCAAGAAGGAGGGCCGTACGCGCTCGCCGAAGAAGGCCAGCAACAAGTACATCGTCCGCCGCCGCAAGACGAACAAGAAGCGCTAGGGAGCAGGTCGATGCCGCGCAGTCTCAAGAAGGGGCCCTTCGTCGACGACCACCTGATCAAGAAGGTGGACGCGCAGAACGAAGCCGGTACCAAGAACGTCATCAAGACCTGGTCTCGCCGCTCGATGATCGTCCCGGCGATGCTGGGCCACACGATCGCCGTGCACGACGGCCGCAAGCACGTGCCGGTGTTCGTCTCCGAGTCGATGGTGGGCCACAAGCTCGGCGAGTTCGCGCCGACCCGCACCTTCCGTGGGCACGTGAAGGACGACCGCAAGTCGCGTCGGCGCTGAGCGGGGTTTGTAGATCATGACGAACTCCCCTACCAAGACCGAAGGGACGACCATGGAAGCCAGGGCCCAGGCGCGGTACATCCGTGTCACGCCCATGAAGGCCCGCCGTGTGGTGGACCTGATCCGTGGCCTCGACGCCACGGAGGCTCAGGCGGTCCTGCGGTTCGCCCCGCAGGCCGCCAGCGTGCCGGTGGGCAAGGTGCTCGACAGCGCCATCGCCAACGCCGTGCACAACCACAACCACCCGGACGCGGACACCCTGTACGTCAAAGAGGCGTACGTGGACGAGGGCCCGACGCTGAAGCGGTTCCGGCCGCGCGCGCAGGGTCGCGCGTACCGGATTCGCAAGCGGACCAGCCACATCACCGTGGTCCTCGGCAGCAAGGAAGGAACCCGGTAATGGGCCAGAAGGTAAACCCGCACGGGTTCCGGCTCGGCGTCACAACCGACTTCAAGTCGCGGTGGTACGCCGACAAGCTGTACAAGGACTACGTCAAGGAAGACGTCGCGATCCGCAGGATGCTCACCCAGGGCATGGAGCGGGCCGGCATCTCCAAGGTGGAGATCGAGCGCACCCGGGACCGGGTCCGCGTCGACGTCCACACCGCCCGGCCGGGCATCGTCATCGGCCGCCGGGGCGCCGAGGCCGACCGCCTCCGGGGCAACCTGGAGAAGCTGACCGGCAAGCAGATCCAGTTCAACATCCTTGAGGTGAAGAACCCGGAGCTGGACGCCCAGTTGGTGGCCCAGGCCGTCGCCGAGCAGCTGTCCTCCCGCGTCTCCTTCCGCCGTGCGATGCGCAAGTCGATGCAGAGCACGATGAAGGCGGGCGCCAAGGGCATCAAGATCCAGTGCGGTGGCCGGCTCGGCGGGGCTGAGATGTCCCGTTCCGAGTTCTACCGCGAGGGTCGCGTCCCGCTGCACACGCTGCGCGCCAACGTGGACTACGGCTTCTTCGAGGCCCGCACCACCTTCGGCCGCATCGGCGTCAAGGTGTGGATCTACAAGGGCGACGTGAAGAACATCGCCGAGGTGCGCGCCGAGAACGCCGCCGCCCGGGCGGGCAACCGCCCCGCGCGCGGTGGCGCCGACCGTCCGGCCCGTGGTGGCCGTGGCGAGCGCGGGGGCCGTGGCCGCAGGCCGCAGCAGCAGAGCGCTCCCTCGGCCGAGGCCACCAAGTCCGAAGCAGCCACGGCCGCTCCGGCCTCCGAGGGCGCCAGCGGCTCCAACCAGTCCACCGGCTCTGCCGGAGGGGAGAGCTGACCCATGCTGATCCCTCGCAAGGTCAAGTACCGTAAGCAGCACCACCCCAAGCGCCGTGGCGCCGCCAAGGGCGGCACCGAGGTCTCGTTCGGGGAGTACGGCATCCAGGCCGTCACCGGTGCGTATGTCACCAACCGGCAGATCGAGGCCGCCCGTATCTCGATGACCCGGCACATCAAGCGTGGCGGCAAGGTGTGGATCAACATCTACCCCGACCGCCCGCTGACCAAGAAGCCGGCCGAGACCCGGATGGGTTCCGGCAAGGGCTCGCCCGAGTGGTGGGTGGCCAACGTCAAGCCCGGACGCGTGATGTTCGAGCTGTCGTTCCCGAACGAGAAGATTGCCCGTGAGGCGCTCACCCGCGCCGCGCACAAGCTTCCGATGAAGTGCCGGATCGTCCGGCGCGAGGCAGGTGAGGCGTGATGGCAGCCGGTACCAAGGTCTCCGAGCTGCGCGAGCTGAACAACCAGGAGCTGGTTGAGAAGCTGCGCGAGGCGAAGGAGGAGCTGTTCAGGCTCCGCTTCCAGGCGGCCACCGGACAGTTGGAGAACAACAGCCGGCTGAAGGCCGTCCGCAAGGACATCGCCCGGATCTACACCCTGATGCGCGAGCGTGAGCTGGGCATCGAGACGGTTGAGCCGGCCGAAGCCGAGGCGGTGGAGAACGCCTGATGAGTGAGAAGACTGTGACTGAGACGACGACCGAGCGCGGCCGGCGGAAGACCCGCGAGGGCCTGGTGGTCAGCGACAAGATGGACAAGACCGTCGTCGTCGCTGTCGAGGACCGGGTCAAGCACGCCCTCTACGGCAAGATCATCCGCCGTACGAGCCGGCTGAAGGCGCACGACGAGCAGAATGCCGCGGGCGTTGGCGACCGCGTTCTTCTGATGGAGACCCGTCCGCTGTCCGCGACCAAGCGCTGGCGCGTCGTGGAGATTCTGGAGAAGGCGAAGTAACCAATGATCCAGCAGGAGTCGCGACTGCGCGTCGCCGACAACACGGGTGCGAAGGAGATCCTCTGCATCCGCGTCCTCGGCGGGTCCGGGCGCCGCTACGCGGGCATCGGTGACGTCATCGTCGCCACGGTCAAGGACGCGATCCCCGGTGGCAACGTGAAGAAGGGTGACGTCGTCAAGGCGGTCGTCGTGCGTGCCGTCAAGGAGCGCCGTCGGCCGGACGGTTCGTACATCCGCTTCGACGAGAACGCCGCCGTCATTCTCCGGAACGACGGCGACCCCCGGGGCACCCGCATCTTCGGCCCGGTCGGGCGTGAGCTGCGCGAGAAGAAGTTCATGAAGATCATCTCACTCGCCCCCGAGGTGCTGTAACCGATGAAGATCAAGAAGGGCGACCTGGTTCAGGTCATCACCGGCAAGGACAAGGGCAAGCAGGGCAAGGTCATCGTGGCCTACCCCCGCGAGGACCGCGTCCTGGTCGAGGGTGTCAACCGGGTCAAGAAGCACACGAAGGCCGGCACGACCCAGCGTGGTTCGAAGACCGGTGGCATCATCACCACCGAGGCCCCCATTCACGTCAGCAACGTCGCGCTGGTCGTGGAGAAGGACGGCAAGAAGGTCACCACCCGGATCGGCTACCGCTTCGACGAGGACGGCACCAAGATCCGCGTCGCGCGCCGGACCGGTGAGGACATCTGATGACCACTGCCACCAGCACCGCACCGCGCCTGAAGACGCGGTACCGCGAAGAGATCATCGGCAAGCTGCGTGACGAGTTCGCCTACGGCAACATCATGCAGGTGCCGGGCCTGACCAAGATCGTGGTCAACATGGGTGTGGGCGACGCCGCCCGCGACTCCAAGCTGATCGAGGGCGCCGTGCGTGACCTCGCCACGATCACCGGCCAGAAGCCGACCGTGACCAAGGCCCGCAAGTCCATCGCGCAGTTCAAGCTGCGCGAGGGCCAGCCGATCGGCGCGCACGTGACGCTGCGCGGCGACCGGATGTGGGAGTTCCTGGACCGCCTGCTGTCGCTGGCGCTGCCCCGGATTCGTGACTTCCGTGGCCTGTCGCCCAAGCAGTTCGACGGGCGTGGCAACTACACGTTCGGCCTGACCGAGCAGGTCATGTTCCACGAGATCGACCCCGACCGCATCGACCGGGTTCGCGGCATGGACATCACCGTGGTCACCACGGCCACCACCGATGACGAGGGCCGCAGCCTGCTGCGTCACCTCGGATTCCCGTTCAAGGAAGCCTGAGGCGTCGCGCGATGGCTGAGTATCGAAACAAGGAGGCGTAAGCGTGGCGAAGAAGGCTCTGATCGCCAAGGCCGCCCGCAAGCCCAAGTTCTCGGTGCGTGGGTACACCCGCTGCCAGCGCTGCGGCCGGCCGCACTCCGTGTACCGCAAGTTCGGCCTGTGCCGGGTGTGCCTGCGTGAGATGGCGCACCGCGGCGAACTGCCGGGCGTCACCAAGAGTTCCTGGTAAGACGACTACGCCGTAGGTCCGGTGGGCTCCCCAACTCCTGGGGAGCCCCGGGGAAACCCCGGTGAGAGAGGCCCAAGGCCGTTTTATGACCATGACCGACCCCATCGCAGACATGTTGACCCGTCTGCGTAACGCGAACTCGGCTTACCACGACACCGTGGTGATGCCGCACAGCAAGATCAAGTCGCACATCGCGGAGATCCTCCAGCAGGAGGGCTACATCACCGGCTGGAAGACCGAGGAAGCCCAGGTGGGCAAGAGCCTCGTCCTGGAGCTGAAGTACGGCCCCAACCGCGAGCGTTCGATCGCTGGCATCAAGCGCATCTCCAAGCCGGGCCTTCGGGTCTATGCGAAGTCCACCGCGCTCCCCAGGGTGCTCGGTGGCCTGGGCGTGGCGATCATCTCCACGTCGCACGGCCTGTTGACCGACAAGCAGGCTCAGAAGAAGAACGTGGGCGGGGAAGTCCTCGCCTACGTCTGGTGACGGAAGGGAACGGAGGACAGCCATGTCGCGTATTGGCAAGCAGCCCATCCAGGTTCCCGCCGGCGTGGACGTCACCATCGATGGCGCCGTGGTCGCGGTGAAGGGCCCCAAGGGGACCCTGTCGCAGACCATCGCCGCGCCCATCGAGGTGGCCAAGGGCGAGGACGGTCAGATCGTCGTCTCCCGGCCCAACGACGAGAACCGCAACCGTGCGTTGCACGGCCTGTCGCGCACCCTGGTGGCCAACATGATCACCGGTGTGACGCAGGGGTACGTCAAGAAGCTCGAAATCAGCGGCGTTGGCTACCGCGTCCAGGCGAAGGGCTCCAACCTGGAGTTCTCCCTGGGCTACAGCCACCCGATCCTGGTGGAGCCCCCGGACGGAATCGCCTTCAAGGTCGAGACCCCGACGCGGTTCAGCGTCGAGGGCATCGACAAGCAGAAGGTCGGCGAGGTCGCGGCGAAGATCCGCAAGCTGCGGAAGCCCGACCCGTACAAGGCCAAGGGCGTGAAGTACGAGGGCGAAGTCATCCGCCGCAAGGTCGGAAAGGCTGGTAAGTAGCCATGGCATACGGTGTCAAGATCGCCAAGGGCGACGCCCGCAAGCGGGCCGCCTCCAAGCGGCGGCACATCCGCATCCGCAAGAAGATCTCGGGCACGTCCGAGCGCCCGCGTCTGGTGGTGACCCGGTCGAACCGCCACATGGTGGCGCAGGTCGTGGACGACACCATCGGGCACACGGTCGCCTCGGCCTCGTCGCTCGACGTCTCCATCCGTGGCGCCGACGGCGCCAAGAGCGACAAGGCCAAGCAGGTCGGCGCCCTGGTCGCCGAGCGGGCCAAGGCCGCCGGCGTGGAGACCGTCGTGTTCGACCGTGGCGGCAACAAGTACGCCGGCCGGGTGGCGGCGTTGGCCGATGCCGCCCGCGAGGCCGGGCTCAAGTTCTGAGCCGGTCCCGTCCGTAGATTCGAGAGAGGTATTTTTCATGGCTGGACCCCAGCGTCGCGGTGGCGGCGCCGGTGGCGAGCGGCGGGATCGTAAGGGTCGGGACGGTGGCTCGGCCGCCGAGAAGACCGCGTACGTCGAGCGCGTCGTCGCGATCAACCGCGTCGCCAAGGTAGTTCAGGGTGGCCGTCGCTTCAGCTTCACCGCGCTGGTCGTGGTGGGCGACGGCGACGGCACCGTCGGTGTCGGTTACGGCAAGGCCAAGGAGGTGCCGGCCGCCATCGCCAAGGGCGTGGAGGCCGCGAAGAAGCACTTCTTCAAGGTCCCCCGCATCCAGGGCACGATTCCGCACCCGATCAAGGGTGAGGAGGCGGCCGGGATGGTGCTGCTCAAGCCGGCTTCGCCCGGTACCGGTGTGATCGCCGGTGGCCCGGTGCGCGCCGTGCTGGAGTGCGCGGGCATCCACGACGTGCTCAGCAAGTCGCTTGGCTCGTCGAACCCGATCAACATCGTGCACGCCACGGTGGCCGCGCTCAAGGGCCTCCAGCGTCCCGAGGAGATCGCGGCCCGCCGTGGTCTGCCGCTCGAAGACGTGGCGCCCGCCGCCCTGTTGAGGGCTCGCGCCGGAGTGGGTGCGTGATGGCACAGCTGAAGATCACCCAGGTCAGGTCCCGCATCGGGACCAAGCAGAACCACCGCGAGACGCTGCGCTCCCTCGGGCTGCGCCGGATCAACGACGTGGTGGTCAAGGAAGACCGGCCGGAGATCCGTGGCATGGCCAACACCGTGCGGCATCTGGTGACGGTCGAGGAGGTGGACTGAGATGGCGGACCTCGCCAAGGAGAACACGTCGTCGGACGGCCCGCTGAAGCTGCACGACCTCAGGCCGGCCCCCGGCGCCAAGAAGTCCAAGGTCCGCGTGGGCCGTGGTGAGGCGTCCAAGGGCAAGACCGCGGGTCGCGGCACCAAGGGCACCAAGGCCCGCTACCAGGTGCGCGCCGGCTTCGAGGGTGGGCAACTCCCGCTGATCCAGCGGCTGCCCAAGCTCAAGGGCTTCAGGAACCCGGCGCACAAGAACTACCAGGTGGTGAACGTCGAGAAGCTGGCCGCCCTCTACCCGGGGGGTGGCGAGGTGACGAAGGCCGACCTGGTGGCCAAGGGCGCCGTGCGCAAGAACGAACTCGTGAAGGTGCTGGGCAGCGGCGAGATCTCGGTGGCGCTGACGGTGACGGTCGATGCCGTCTCCGCCTCCGCCAAGGAGAAGATCACCGCCGCCGGTGGCTCCGTGACCGAGTTGTCCTGAAAGCCGAAGGATCTTCGGCCGGTTTACCGAGTGACCGGGGGTGCCTGAGCGCAGGCATCCCCGGTCAGTCGTTCCGGCGGGGCCCATCCGCCGGTAAGGTGGCGGACGTTGTGCCGCCGCCAGACCTGAACTGTCATATTCGTTGGACTTCAAGACCCTAGCCTCTCGCGTGGCGCGGGGGGTGCAGGAGGAGCCGTGCTCACCGCGTTCGCCCGGGCGTTCCAGACGCCTGATCTGCGTAAAAAGCTGCTCTTCACCCTGGGCATCGTCGTGGTGTTCCGCCTGGGCCAGCACGTACCCGTGCCTGGCGTCAGCTTCCAGAACGTCGATCAGTGTGTGAAAGAGGCCGAAGCGGGCGCCGGCTCCAGCCTCTTCGGTCTGGTCAACATGTTCAGCGGTGGCGCGCTGCTGCAACTCACCATCTTCGCCCTGGGGATCATGCCGTACATCACGGCGAGCATCATCCTCCAGCTGCTGGTGGTGGTGATCCCGCGCCTGGAGGCCCTGAAGAAGGAGGGCCAGTCCGGGCAGGCGAAGATCACGCAGTACACCCGCTACCTGACGATCGCCCTCGCGGTGCTCCAGGCCACCGGCCTGGTCGCGACCGCCCGCAGCGGCACCCTCTTCCCGCAGTGCACGGTGGCCAACGACATCATCCCGGACGACTCGATCTTCACCACGCTGGTGATGGTCGTCGCCCTGACCTCCGCCACCGCGCTGATCATGTGGCTGGGTGAGCTGATCACCGACCGGGGCATCGGCAACGGCATGTCCATGCTGATGTTCGTCTCCATCGCGGCCGGCTTCCCCGGCGCGCTCTGGCGGATCAAGCAGCAGGGCACCCTGGCCGACGGCTGGATCGAGTTCGGCACCGTGGTGGCCTGCGGCCTGGCGATGGTCGGCCTGGTGGTCTTCGTCGAGCTGGCCCAGCGCCGCATCCCGGTGCAGTACGCGAAGCGCATGATCGGCCGCCGCTCCTACGGCGGGACCTCGACCTACATCCCGCTCAAGGTCAACCAGGCCGGCGTGATCCCCGTGATCTTCGCGTCCTCGCTGCTCTACATCCCGCAGCTGCTGGTGCAGTTCGCCGGCAACGACTCCGGCGGCTGGACGGACTGGGTCAACCGGTACTTCACCGGCGGTGACCACCCGTACTACATCGTCACGTACTTCGTGCTGATCGTCTTCTTCGCCTTCTTCTATGTGGCCATCACGTTCAACCCTGAGGACGTGGCCGAGAACATGAAGAAGTATGGTGGTTTCATCCCGGGTATCCGGGCAGGCAGGCCCACGGTCGAGTACCTGAGCTATGTGCTGAACCGGATCACCTGGCCTGGTTCGCTCTATCTCGGTCTGATCGCCCTGGTGCCCACGTTGGCTCTGATCATGTTCGACGCGCAGCAGGACTTCCCGTTCGGCGGCACGTCGATCCTGATCATCGTGGGCGTCGGCCTGGAGACCGTCCGGCAGATCGAGAGCCAGCTCCACCAGCGAAATTACGAAGGGTTCCTCCGCTGATGCGCATCGTCCTCGTCGGACCGCCGGGTGCGGGCAAGGGCACACAGGCCGCTCTGCTGGCCGAGCAGCTGTCCATCCCGCACATCTCCACCGGCAACCTCTTCAGGGCCAACATCAGCGAGGGGACGGAGCTGGGGCGCCAGGTCGAGTCGATCCTGCGCGAGGGCGGCCTGGTTCCGGACGAGCTGACCATCGCGATGGCCGCCGAGCGGATGGCCCAGCCGGACGCCAGGGAGGGGTTCCTGCTCGACGGCTTCCCGAGGAACATCGGCCAGGCCAAGGCGCTGGACGCCTCCCTGGCCGAGGCGGACCAGAAGCTCGACGCGGTGCTGGACCTGGAGGTCCCCGAGGACGAGGTGGTCAAGCGGATCGCCGGCCGCCGCATGTGCCGCGCGGACAGCGCGCACGTCTTCCATGTGGAGTACAACCCGCCGCGCCAGGAGGGCGTCTGCGACGTCTGCGGCGGGGAGCTGTACCAGCGGGACGACGACCGGGCTGAGACCGTTCGCAAGCGGCTGGCGGTCTACCACGAGGAGACCGAGCCGATCATCGACTACTACCGCGAGCAGGGCCTGGTCTCCACGATCTCGGCCCTCGCCCCGGTGCCCGAGGTGACGCGGCGGGCCCTGGCGGCCCTGCCGGGCCTCGGCTGAGTCGACGCTCGCTGGTGAACGCCGGCCCCCGCGCCGGCTGAGGGCCGGCCCCTGGCCGGTGTGGGAAAGGAACGTTTCCGATGGTGGAGATCAAGACCCCGGAGCAGATCGCCCGGATGCGGGCCGCGGGTCTGGTGGTGGCCGAGATACACCGCAGGTGTGCCGAGGCCGCCGTGCCCGGGGCCACCACCGCCGATCTGGACCGGGTCGCCGCGCGGACCCTCGCCAACCACGGCGCCAAGCCCAACTTCCTCGGCTACGGCGGCTTCCCCGGCAACATCTGCACCTCGGTGAACGACGTGGTGGTGCACGGCATCCCCGACGAGAAGACCGTGCTCAAGGACGGCGACCTGCTCTCCATCGACGCCGGCGCCATCGTGGACGGCTGGCACGCCGACGCGGCGATCACGGTCTTCGTCGGGGGCGGCCCGGACACCGAACGGCCGGCCGAGCTGGCCGCGTTGAACAAGGTGACCGAGGACTCGCTCTGGGCCGGCATCGCCGCGATGCGCAGGGGCAACCGCCTCGTCGACGTCTCCCGTGCGATCGAGAGCTACATCCGCCGCCAGCCGCTGCCGCCTTCGGGCAGGTACGGCATCGTCGAGGGCTACGGCGGCCACGGCATCGGCAGCGAGATGCACATGGACCCGCACCTGCTGAACTACGTGGACCGCAGGCGCGGGCGCGGTCCCAAGCTGGTCCCCGGCTTCTGCCTGGCGATCGAGCCGATGTTGACCCTGGGCACCCCGAAGACACATGTGCTGTCGGACGACTGGACGGTCAAGTCCAACGACGGCACCTGGGCCTCGCACTGGGAGCACTCGGTGGCGCTGACCGAGGAGGGCCCGCTGGTGCTGACCGCCGTGGACGGCGGGAAGGCCCGGCTGGCGGAGCTGGGCGTGACGACGGCGCCCGATCCCTTGGCATAATGATCTCTTCCCTGGGGAATGGATCATTGATTCGTCTTTTCGGGTGGGGTGTCGTAGACTGATTCGTCGGTCCTGGTGCACCCGTCTGCCCAGGGCCATCCAGGTAGCCGATCCCGGAAGGTGAAGCGCTCAAGCATGGCCAAAAAACAAGGGGCCATCGAGATCGAGGGCACCGTCGTCGAATCTCTCCCGAACGCGATGTTCAAGGTGGAGCTTCAGAACGGGCACCAGGTCCTCGCGCACATCAGCGGCAAGATGCGGATGCACTACATCCGTATTCTTCCCGACGACCGGGTCGTGGTGGAGCTGTCTCCCTACGACCTGACACGCGGGCGGATCGTCTACCGCTACAAGTAGAACCTCACAGAAGAAGACAGATCGAGACCCGGAGAGCCTCAGTCCATGAAGGTCAGGCCGAGCGTCAAGAAGATCTGCGACAAGTGCAAGGTGATCCGCCGCCACGGGCGCGTCATGGTCATCTGCGAGAACCTGCGCCACAAGCAGCGCCAGGGCTGACGCACCGCACGACCCCGCAGCTTCGCCGCGACGCGAGCGACGTTACACGTTACAGACGCAGACACCCGACCCCTCGCTCAGCGCGGGGACGACACCCCCGGTCGGAGGCCGGGGACCCGGCTCGTAAGCCCTTCGAGTCTTACGGGAACGGTGCTGCGGAAGACCTCCGAGCTATCCAACAGGAGCCACATACATGGCACGCCTCGCAGGCGTTGACCTCCCGCGTGAGAAGCGCGTCGAGGTCGCCCTCACCTACGTCTTCGGCATCGGGCGCACCCTTGCCAAGGAGACCCTGGCCAACACCGGGGTGAACCCGGACACCCGCGTGCGTGACCTTGCCGAGGAGGACCTCGTCAAGATCCGCGAGTACGTGGACAACAACATCAAGACCGAGGGTGACCTCCGCCGGGAGATCCAGGCCGACATCCGCCGCAAGGTCGAGATCCAGTGCTACGAGGGACTGCGCCACCGCCGTGGCCTCCCCGTGCACGGCCAGCGGACCAGGACCAACGCCCGCACCCGCAAGGGACCGCGTCGCGCGATCGCCGGCAAGAAGAAGCCGGGCAAGAAGTAGTCCGCCAGGACGCAGACCACCGGTCCGTCACTGGCAGGACCGACCACCTCCACGGGAGTGAGACACCTCTATGCCTCCAAAGGGCCGTACGGCCGGCGCCAAGAAGGTGCGCCGGAAGGAAAAGAAGAACGTCGCCCACGGGCACGCTCACATCAAGAGCACGTTCAACAACACGATCGTCTCGATCACCGACCCCACCGGCAACGTGATCTCCTGGGCCTCGGCCGGGCACGTCGGCTTCAAGGGCTCGCGTAAGTCCACGCCGTTCGCGGCGCAGATGGCCGCCGAGAACGCCGCCCGCCGCGCGCAGGAGCACGGGATGCGCAAGGTGGACGTCTTCGTGAAGGGCCCCGGCTCCGGCCGGGAGACCGCGATTCGCTCGCTCCAGGCCACCGGCCTGGAGGTCGGTTCGATCCAGGACGTCACCCCCACCCCGCACAACGGCTGCCGCCCGCCGAAGCGTCGCCGCGTCTGATCCAGCCGGATCTCCAGTCGAAGTAGGAGAACAACAGAACTATGGCGCGTTACACCGGGGCCGACTGCAAGCGTTGCCGTCGGGAGAAGCAGAAGCTCTTCCTCAAGGGAGCTAAGTGCGAGAGCGCGAAGTGCCCGATCGAGATCCGTCCTTACCCCCCGGGTGAGCACGGACGCGGGCGCACCAAGGACAGCGAGTACCTGCTGCAGAAGCGCGAGAAGCAGAAGTGCGCGCGCATCTACGGCGTCCTGGAGAAGCAGTTCCGGGGGTACTACAACGAGGCCAACCGGCAGTCGGGCAAGACGGGCGAGAACCTCCTCCGCATCCTGGAGACCCGTCTCGACAACGTGGTCTACCGGGCGGGCTTCGCCAAGTCCCGTGACCACGCCCGCCAGTTGGTCCGGCACGGTCACATCCTGCTCAACGGCAGGAAGACGGACATCCCGTCCGCTCGGGTCTCGCCCAACGACATCGTCGAGGTGCGGGAGTCCTCCAGGAACATGACCCCGTTCCAGGTGGCACAGGCCGAGGCGGGGGAGCGGACCGTTCCGGCGTGGCTGGAGGTGGTGCCCTCGCGGCTCCGCATCCTGGTCCACGCGATGCCCGAGCGCCAGGTGATCGACACCCAGGTGCAGGAGCAGCTGATCGTCGAGCTGTACTCGAAGTAGTCCTCCCAGGAGGACCCGCACGACCGGACGTCGCCGGGTGAGCCAGCTCACCCGGCGGCTTCCGTACCCTGGGGGGCGTGCCCCGCAGCGGGGGCGCCCCCCACACCGCACACACCGTCTGGCTCGGCATCAAATAGCGGGTGCCGAAGACTGGAGTTCACCTCATGCTGATCGCTCAGCGTCCTTCCCTGACCGAAGAGGTCGTGGACGAGTTCCGTTCCCGGTTCGTCATCGAGCCGCTGGAGCCGGGCTTCGGCTACACCCTCGGCAACTCCCTGCGGCGCACGCTGCTCTCCTCGATCCCCGGTGCGGCCGTCACCAGCATCCGGATCGACGGGGTGCTGCACGAGTTCACCACCGTGCCCGGGGTCAAGGAGGACGTCACCGACCTGATCCTCAACATCAAGCAGCTGGTCGTCTCATCGGAGCACGACGAGCCCGTGGTGATGTACCTGCGCAAGCAGGGGCCCGGGCTGGTGACCGCCGCCGACATCGCGCCGCCGGCCGGGGTCGAGGTGCACAACCCCGACCTGGTGCTGGCCACCCTGAACAACAAGGGCAAGCTGGAGATGGAGCTGACCGTCGAGCGCGGTCGCGGCTATGTCTCCGCCGTCCAGAACAAGCAGGTCGGCCAGGAGATCGGCCGCATCCCGGTGGACTCCATCTACAGCCCGGTGCTCAAGGTCACCTACAAGGTGGAGGCGACCCGTGTCGAGCAGCGCACCGACTTCGACAAGCTGATCGTCGACGTCGAGACCAAGGAGGCCATGCGGCCCAGGGACGCCATGGCCTCGGCCGGCAAGACCCTGGTCGAGCTGTTCGGCCTGGCCCGCGAGCTGAACGTGGACGCCGAGGGCATCGACATGGGCCCGTCCCCGACGGACGCCGCGCTGGCCGCCGATCTGGCGCTGCCCATCGAGGAGTTGGAGCTGACCGTCCGGTCCTACAACTGCCTCAAGCGCGAGGGCATCCACTCCGTCGGCGAGCTGGTCGCCCGCTCCGAGGCCGACCTGCTGGACATCAGGAACTTCGGCGCCAAGTCGATCGACGAGGTCAAGGCCAAGCTGGCCGGCATGGGCCTGGCCCTCAAGGACAGCCCGCCCGGATTCGACCCGACCACCGCCGCCGACGCGTTCGGCGCGGAGGACGAGGGCGACACCGGCTTCGCCGAGACCGAGCAGTACTGAGCGGACGCCGGGGCGGCCTCGTTCGCCCCGGCCCCGCCACCGCACTTCCGGGGCGTCCGCCCCGGGCGACCTGACACCGGTACCTGACACGGCCGGTGCAGAGATGACAGGAGAGAGTCATGCCTACGCCCACCAAGGGCCGCAGGCTGGGCGGCAGCCCCGCCCACGAGCGCCTCATGCTGGCGAACCTCGCCACCTCGCTCTTCGAGCACGGCCGCATCACCACCACCGTGGCCAAGGCCCGGCGGCTGCGGCCCGTTGCCGAGCGGCTGATCACCAAGGCGAAGAAGGGCGACCTGCACAACCGTCGCCAGGTGATGCAGACCATCCGCGACAAGAGCGTGGTGCACACGCTGTTCACGGAGATCGGCCCCCGGTACGAGAACCGCCCCGGCGGCTACACCCGGATCACCAAGATCGGCCCGCGCCGTGGCGACAACGCGCCGATGGCCGTGATCGAGCTGGTCGAGGCGCTGACCGTGCAGCAGAAGGCGGTGGGCGAGGCCGAGGGTGCCACCCGGCGCGCGGCCAAGGAGCGGGAGACCGCCGCCGAGCGGCCGGCCGAGGCGACGGAGGCCACCGAGGCCACCGAGGCCAAGGACGAGCAGGCCGAGGAGAAGGCCGAGGAGAAGAAGGACGACTGAGTCCTTTCTTCCGTTTTCGGTTCCACCGACGGGCCCGCACCTGCCAGGGTGCGGGCCCGCCGTGATGAGGAGGCGCTGTGGGCGAGGAGCCCGGGCCGGTGCGGGTGCGGCTCGATCTGGCGTATGACGGGCGGGAGTTCTCCGGCTGGGCGCGGCAGCGCGGCAAGCGCACCGTGCAGGGGGAGTTGGAGGACGCGCTGCGGGTGGTGACGCGGGCCGAGCGGCCCTGGGAGCTGACCGTGGCGGGGCGGACCGACGCGGGGGTGCACGCGCGGGGGCAGGTGGCGCATGTGGACCTGCCGGCCGGGGTGTGGGCGGAACAGCGGGACGCGCTGCTGCGGCGGCTGGCGGGGCGGCTGCCGCAGGACGTGCGGGTGTGGCGGGTGTCCGAGGCGCCGCCGCACTTCGACGCGCGGTTCTCGGCGTTGTGGCGGCGCTACGCGTACCGGGTCAGCGACCACCCGGGCGGGGTCGATCCGCTGCGGCGCGGGCATGTGCTGTGGCACAACTGGCCGTTGGACGTGGACGCGATGAACGAGGCGTCCGAACTGCTGCTGGGCGAGCACGACTTCGCGGCGTACTGCCGGCGGCGGGAGGGCGCCACGACGATCCGTCGGCTGTTGACGCTGCGGTGGCGGCGGGAGCCGGACGGGGTGGTCGAGGGAACGGTGCGGGCGGACGCGTTCTGCCACAACATGGTGCGGGCGCTGGTGGGGGCGTTGCTCTTCGTCGGTGACGGGCACCGGCCGCCCGACTGGCCGGCGCGGGTGCTGGCGGGCGGGGTGCGGGACTCGGCGGTGCATGTGGTGCGGCCGCACGGGCTGACGCTGGAGGAAGTGGCGTACCCGCCCGACGAGTTGCTGGCGGAGCGGAACCGGGAGTCCCGCACGTTGCGGACTCTCGGGAGCGCGCACCGTGGCTGACGGGTGTGGGAACTGTGGCGACTGCGGGGGCGCCCACGGATCTGGGGGCGCGGGGAACCGCGCGGGTGATTGTTGGCGGGCCGCGCTCGACGGTGCGTCTGCTGGGGCTTGTTGGGTGGTCGTCTGCGGCTGCTTGGTGGGTTGCTCGCGCAGTTCCCCGCGCCCCTCACCCCGGTGGGCGCTCCCCGGAAGAAACTAACCTTCCTGGCTGCGGCGGCGTTCTTCGACGATCGCGCTGGCCGAGGCGGACGCCTGCGTCTCTCCGCGCCGGATGATCTGCGAGAACGCGTGGTCGTTGCCGTCCCGCGCGGCCTGCTGCGCGGCGGTGCCGTCGCCGCTGTCGGGGCTGCCGTCCGCGTTGCCCGCGATGGTCAGGTAGACGTAGCGGCCCACCTGGTTACGGGTGGTCCGGCAGCCGCCGCGCTCGCAGAGGGCGCCGGCGTCGCCGCCGGGCAGGGCCTGGAGCGTCCCGCTCAGCTCGTCCGCGCCGTGGACCGCCGCCGCGGCCTCCTCGGATGGCAGCTGGGCCACGCCCACGGTGACGGCCACCCCGCCGCCGACATAGGTCGCGCGGAGCAGGCCGGCGCAGCCCTGTTCCTCCAGGAGCGAGGCCAGGCCACCGGTGGTGAGGGAGGCGCAGTCCTCGCTGCCGTCGCTCGCGGCCAGGGCGTAGGAGCGGTCGTCGACCTCCATCGGGTCCTCGCCGTAGAAGCCGTTCACGTCGAAGGGCGCGACGTCCTTCTCGGCGTCGCTGATGAACTCGCGGGCCGAGGGCACGGGGGGCAGCGTCGTCTCGCCGAACGTCGGCTCGGCGTCGTCGGACTCGGCGGTGCTCTCGGGCAGGGTGGTGGCGGTGCTGGCGGTCGGTCCGCCCTCGTCGTCACCCTGGCTGACGATGGCGAGCGCGACGACCACGCCGATGACGACGGCGGCGCCCACACAGGAGCCGATGATCGTCCAGCGCTTCCTGGCCCGTTGCTTGTCGGCGTCGGCCGCCAGCCGGTTCCAGTCCGGACGCGCGTCTCCCCCGGGAACCCACTGGGGTCCCCCCTGCCCTTGGCTCATGGGCGGCAGTTTAATGCGGCGCGGCCCCGGTCAGTGCGCCGGTTCGTGCCGTTCCGGTCCCCGTGCGAAAACGGATTGGCAACGGTCGGTCCGCTCGGCACACTGCGGCGGATGCGGCACATCGAGGCGGCGCACCTCGAGTACCACCTCCCGGACGGGCGGCCGCTGTTGGCGGAAGTTCGAGGAGGCCGGCCCGCCGCAGGAGCCGCCGCGTCGGCGGGACATCAGGATGCGGCTGCGCGGCGGCAGGACCGGGCTGCGCGCGGTGACGCACGACCGCTGGTTCGCCCGTTCCTTCGACCGGTTCCTGGTCTTCGGCGAGGACGGGCTGGTGCGGGAGACGCCCGAGGCGGTCTGGGACGAGCGGCGGGTGCGCAGGTCCCGGTAGGGGCGCAGGTCCCGGCGGGGGGGCGGGCTCGTTTTGACCCCTTCGGGAGGGGCGCGGTATTCTGCCTGGTCGATAATGCGTTTGGCTTGCTCGATCTCACGTGAGGGGCCCAGCGCCGGTCCACCAGGACGGTCGCCAGCGGACGGCACCCCGGTTTGCGTCACCGGATGCCGACGGTTCTGCTGATCGCCGGGTGGCCTTGTCAGGAACCACTCACTGAAAAGCGAAGGCTACGACCCGTGCGTACGTACAGCCCCAAGCCCGGCGACGTCCAGCGTCAGTGGCACGTCATCGACGCCGCCGATGTCGTGCTGGGCCGCCTGGCCTCCCAGGCCGCCACCCTTCTGCGGGGCAAGCACAAGCCCGTGTACGCACCGCACGTTGACACCGGTGACTTCGTCATCATCGTCAACGCCGACAAGGTGCACCTGTCCGGCAACAAGCGGACCCAGAAGCTCGCCTACCGGCACTCCGGCTACCCGGGCGGTCTCCGCTCGGTGCGCTATGGAGACCTTCTGGAGAAGAACCCCGAGCGCGCCGTCGAGAAGGCCGTGCGCGGGATGCTCCCGAAGAACACCCTCGGCCGCCAGATGCTCTCCAAGCTGAAGGTCTATGCCGGCCCCGACCACCCGCACGCGGCCCAGCGGCCCGTGCCGTTCGAGATCACCCAGGTCGCGCAGTAGTCCGGCCACACCCTAAGACGTAGAGACATCTCAAGGAGAATCGTGGCCGAGACCACCCCCGAGAACCTGGACGCCGAGGTCCCCGAGGTCGAGGAGTACACCACCGAGAGCGCCAGCGAGGACTTCGCCGCCTCCGGCGAGCAGCTGAACGCGCGCTTCGGTGACCCGCTCCCCGGCGCCGGGACCGGCCGTCGGAAGAACGCCATCGCCCGGGTCCGGATCGTTCCGGGCACCGGCAAGTGGCGGATCAACGGCCGCACCCTGGAGGGGTACTTCCCCAACAAGGTGCACCAGCAGTCCGTGAACGAGCCGTTCAAGGTGCTGGAGCTGGACGAGCGCTATGACGTTGTCGCGCGCATCGCCGGCGGCGGCATCTCCGGCCAGGCCGGCGCGCTGCGCCTCGGCGTGGCCCGCGCGCTGAACGAGGCGGACGTGGAGAACAACCGCGGCCCGCTGAAGAAGGCCGGCTTCCTGACCCGTGACGCCCGCGCGGTGGAGCGGAAGAAGGCCGGTCTGAAGAAGGCTCGTAAGGGCACGCAGTACAGCAAGCGGTAATCGCCGGCAGGATTTTGCTCACGCCCCGGCAGCACTTCCGTGCTGCCGGGGCGTCCCCTTTTATAGGGTCAACGGGGAATCGACAGGGAATATCGGTCACGGGCCGCGTGGGTGAACTCGGAGGAAAGACAGTGGGACGACTCTTCGGTACGGACGGGGTACGCGGTGTCGCCAATGCGGATCTCACGGCGGAGCTGGCGCTCGGCCTGTCCGTCGCGGCGGCGCGGGTGCTGGCCGGGACGGAGAGTCGGGACAGTACGTGCGGTCGCCGGCCCACCGCCGTGGTGGGCCGCGACCCGAGGGCCTCGGGCGAGTTCCTTGAGGCGGCCGTGGTCGCCGGGCTGGCCAGCGCGGGCGTGGACGTGCTGCGGGTGGGCGTGCTGCCGACCCCGGCGGTGGCGTATCTGACGGGCTCGCTGGGCGCCAGCTTCGGCGTGATGCTCTCCGCCAGCCACAACCCGATGCCGGACAACGGGATCAAGTTCTTCGCGCGCGGCGGCCACAAGCTGGCCGACGAGCTGGAGGACCGGATCGAGGCGGTCTACCGCGAGCACGCCGCCGGCGAGCCCTGGGACCGCCCGGTGGGCGCCGGCGTCGGCCGGGTCACCGAGCACACCGAGGGCTTCGACGCCTATGTGGCGCACCTGGTCGGGGTGTTGCCCAACCGGATCGACGGCCTGCGGATCGTCGTGGACACCGCGCACGGCGCGGCCTCGCGGGTCGCGCCCGAGGCGTTCGCCCGGGCCGGCGCCGATGTGATCAGCATCGGCGACGACCCGGACGGGCTCAACATCAACGACGGCTGCGGCTCGACCCACCTGGACGCGCTGCGCGACGCGGTGCTCGCCCACGAGGCCGACCTGGGCATCGCGGTGGACGGCGACGCGGACCGCTGCCTGGCCGCCGACCGGACCGGCGCCGAGGTGGACGGCGACCAGATCCTGGCCGTGCTGGGCGTCGCGATGAAGGAGGCCGGCACGCTCCGTGAGGACACGGTGGTCTCCACCGTGATGTCCAACCTGGGCTTCACGCTCGCCATGGAGCGCGAGGGCCTGCGGGTGCGGCAGACCGCCGTCGGCGACCGCTATGTGCTGGAGGAGATGTGGAACGGCGGCTTCTCGTTGGGCGGCGAGCAGTCCGGCCATGTGATCGTTCTCGACCACGCGACCACCGGGGACGGCACCCTCACCGGGCTGCTGCTGGCCGCCCGGGTGGCGGCGACCCGCCGCCCGCTGGCGGAGCTGGCGGGGGTGATGGTGCGGCTGCCGCAGGTGTTGATCAACGTGCGGGACGTGGACCGGGCCCGGGTCGCCGACAGCAGGGAGCTGGCCGAGGCGGTGGCCGAGGCCGAGCGGCAGCTCGGCGAGACCGGCCGGGTGCTGCTGCGGCCCTCGGGGACGGAGCCGCTGGTGCGGGTGATGGTGGAGGCGGCGGACGCGGCGCAGGCGCGGGCCGTGGCCAGCGGACTGGCCGACGTGGTCAAGTCCGCGCTGGGCTGAGGCCGTTCGGAGAATCCGGGACGCGTGCCCCGGCCGACGCCGGGGCGCGCCGGCCCTCTCCGGTCAGAGCTTGCGCAGCCGCAGCCCGGCGACCGCGTGGTCGGGGCCCTTGCGCAGCACCAGCGAGGCCCGACCCCTGGTCGGGGCGATATTGTCCACGAGATTCGGCTCGTTCACCTCGCGCCAGGTCTTCCTGGCGAAGTCCAACGCCTTTTCCTCGGGAATCTCCGCATACCTTCGGAAGAAGGAGCGCGGGTCCTGGAACGCGGTGGCCCGCAGCGCCAGGAATCGTTCCAGATACCAGCGTTCGATGTCGGCGACGCGGGCGTCCACATACACCGAGAAATCGAAGTAGTCCGCCACCCCGATCCGTCCGGGCGGCGCCGGCTGGAGCACGTTCAGCCCTTCGAGAACGAGGATGTCCGGGCGCACCACGGTCTCCCGCTCACCGGGCACGATGTCGTACACCAGATGCGAGTAGACCGGCGCGCTCACCTCCGCCCGGCCCGACTTCACCTCCGCCACGAAACGGGTCAGCGCCCGCCGGTCGTAGGACTCCGGGAAGCCCTTGCGGCGCATCAGGCCGCGCCGCTCCAACTCGGCGTTGGGCAGCAGGAATCCGTCGGTCGGCACCAGCGCCACCCGGTAGCCCTCCGGGCCCTGCGCCAGCAGCGCGCGCAGCAGCCTCGCCACCGTCGACTTGCCGACGGCCACGCTGCCCGCGATGCCCACGACGAACGGTGTCGCCGGCTGCGGCCCGCCCAGGAAGCCGCCGACCCGGGCACGCAGCTGGCGGGCCGCGTCGATGTGCAGCCGCAGCAGGTCGCAGAGCGGCAGGTAGACGTCCCGCACCTCGGCCACGTCGATCACGTCGCCGAGGCCGCGCAGCCGTTCCACCTGCTCGGCGGTCAGCGGCGATGCGGCCCGGTCCCTGGGGCGGCCCCAGTCGGCGCGGGAGAGGTCCACGTAGGGGGTGGGGCGCGTGGCGCGCGTGGCGCGCTGCGGGCGCGTTCCGCGCGCCGGCGCGCGACCCGAACGCGCGCGCCGGCTCGGGTCTTCGGGGCGGCTCGGGTCTTCGGGTCGGTTCGGGTCTTCGGGTCGGTTCGACGGCTCGGGAGGGTTCGGCTGCTCGGAGGGTGAGGTTGCCACGCGCCTCATTGTTCCGTCCGGTTGTCGCGTCCGGCTTGGCACCCCGTGCGGCGACCCCGATACGCTGCCCGCATGTGCGGGATCGTGGGGTACACGGGTGTCCAGTCCGCCCTCGACGTGGTGCTGGCCCAGCTCGGCCGGGTGCGCCGGCTCGAGCACGATGCCTGCGGCGTCGCGGTGCTGGCCGACGGCGGCCTGGCCTGCTCCCCGCCGGCCGACTCCCTCCCGGCGCTGACCGAGGCGCTGCGCACCCACCCGCTGCCCACCGGCGGCAGCGGCATCGGGCTCAGCCGCGACGCCCGGGACGCCCCCGAGAACGCCGGCCCCCAGCTGGACGAGGCCGGGCGGGTGGCCGTCGCGCTGATCGGGGAGCCGACCAACGGGCCCGCGCTGGCCGAGGAGTTGACCGAACGCGGCCACCCGCTGCGCACCGGAACCGTGGGCGAGGCGGTGGCCCGGCTGCTGGCCGAGGCGTTCTCCTCCGCGTACGAGCCGGCCGAGGCCGCGCGCCAGCTGTGCCGCGCGCTCGACGGCGACTTCGCGCTGCTCGCGCTGCACGCGGACGCCCCCGACACCGTGGTCGCGGCGCGGCGCGGCCTGCCGCTGACGGTGGGGCTGGGCGCCGGCGAGGCGCTGCTCGCCTCCGACGCGGCGGCGCTGGAGGCGCAGCGACCGCAGGAGGTCGTCTCGCTGGACACGACCCCCGGCGAACAGGTGGTGCTGCTGCGCCGCGAATGGGACGAGGTGCGGTGCGAGATCACCGACGCCGAGGGGGGCGTGCTGCGCGCATGATCGTGGGCGTGGGTATCGACGTGGCGGAGATCGACCGGTTCGCGCGGTCCCTGGAACGCACCCCCGAGCTGGCGCGGCGGCTCTTCGTCGAGGCGGAACTGGTGCTGCCGAGCGGGGAACGACGCGGCGTCGCGTCCCTGGCCGCGCGGTTCGCGGCGAAGGAGGCCCTGGCGAAGGCGCTGGGCGCGCCCGGCGGCCTGCGCTGGACGGACGCGGAGGTGATCCAGACCGAGTCCGGCCAGCCGCGCCTGGAGGTACGCGGCACGGTCGCCGCCCGCGCGGCGGCGCTGGGAGTGACGTGCTGGCACGTCTCCCTGAGCCACGACGCGGGGGTGGCGTCGGCGGTGGTCATCGCGGAGGCGGGGGCCTGACCGGCCGGAGGCGGAGCCTCCCGGCCCCTGACGGGCCGGGCCGGCGCGTTCCTCGGAGGTGACCGGGCGGGGGAAGCCGGGGGGCGTCGCGGCCACCTCCGGGACTGTGTCTCCGGGGCTGTGTCTCCGGAACTGTCTACGGGATCGTGGCGCCCCAGGTGGGCGCGTCCAGACTCGTGTCGTCGGTGTCGTCGGTGTCGTCGCCTCCACAGCCTGTCAAGGCGAGAACGGTCGCGGTGGCGGCTGCGATCAGCAGCGTGCGGGTGCGGGTCATGTGGAGAGCGTGGCGCCGGAGTTGGGGAGAGATGTGGCCGAAGTGCCCGTTCCGTGACGGTGGCCGTCGGGGGCGCTTTGCCCGGGGTCTGCGGCGGCCCTCAGGCCAGCAGCGAGAGCAGTTCCGCGTGGGTGTCCGCGTCGGCCGCCGCCACCAGGCCCCGGCCGGGGCCGTCGGCGCCGTCGATGTCGGTGACCACGCAGCCGGCGGCCCGGCACAGCGCGATGCCCGCCGCGAAGTGCACGCTGTCGGCGAGGTCGCCGCCGTCGGTGACATACGCCGCGCGCCGGCCGGCGGCGACCCAGGCCAGCGCCAGGGTGGAGGACACGACGCGCGGCCGGAACCGTTCGACGAACCCGGGGTGCGCCAGCAGTTCCACGGCCCGGAAGCCGGGCGCGTTCGGGAACGGCGGGTCGAGGTTGACCAGCCGCGTGGCCGGGGTGGGCGCCAGGGGCGCGTCGCCCCGGTCGAGCGGCCCGGCGGCCCGGGCCCAGGCGGTCCTTCCGTCGGTGCCGAAGACCTCCCCGCCGAACGGGTCGGCCACCGCCGCCGGGCCGCCGCGCAGCGCCACCTCGACGTCGGACCGGCCACCGGCACCGTCGGACCCCGCCCTGGGACTGTGCATGGACCGCAGCCTAGGTCGTGTCCGGGTGCCGGCCGGCAGCCCCCGAAAGCCGCCAGCCGTCACCCCGTCAGCGACCGCCACGCCGTCGGCAGGGCGTCCGTCACGCCGGACGCCGTCGCCGGCATCGGGGCCGCGCGGCCCGCCAGGCCGTGGAGGTGCGCGGCGACCGCGCCCGCGTCGCGGGCCGCGAGGCCGGCGGCCAGCAGTCCGCCCGCCAGCCCGGAGAGCACGTCGCCGCTGCCGGCCGTCGCCAGCCACGGCGTGCCGGTCTCGTTGACCAGCACCGGCCCGGCCGGATCGGCGACCAGCGTCGTCGAACCCTTCAACAGCACGGTGGCGCCGAAGCGTTCGGCCAGTTCGCGCACGGAGGCCAGCCGCCGCGACTCCACCCGTTCCCGCGCCACGCCCAGCAGCGCCGCCGCCTCGCCCGCGTGCGGGGTGAGCAGCGTCGGCGCCGAACGGGCGCGGACCCGCGCCGGGTCCAGGCCGCGCAGCGCGTCCGCGTCGAGGAGCAGCGGAACGTCGGCTGCCAGCACCTCGTGCACCACCCGTTCCGCCTCCGGGTGGTCGCCGAGTCCCGGCCCGGCCACCCACGCCTGCACCCGCCCGGCCTCGGCCGGGGTGCCGGGGCTGACCAGCGTCTCCGGGTGACGGGCGATCACCGCGCCGTGGGCCGGGCCCGCGTAGCGGACCGCGCCGACCCCGCCGTGGAGCGCCCCGCCGACGGTGAGCACGGCCGCGCCCGGGTAGCGGGCGGAGCCGGCGGCGACGCCCAGCACGCCCCGCCGGTACTTGTCGCTCTCGCCGGTCGGCCTCGGCAGCAGCGCCGCCACCTCGGCCGGGGTGAGCGCCGCGGCCTCGGGCTCGACGGGCAGCAGCGGGCGCAGCCCGATGTCCACCAGCCGCACCTCGCCGGCGTGTTGCCGCGCCGGGTCGACGAGCAGCCCCGGCTTGAGGGTGCCGAAGGTCACGGTGAGCGCGGCCGGCAGCACCGGCCCGTGCACCTCGCCGGTGTCGGCGTCGATGCCGCTGGGCAGGTCGACGGCGATGACGGGGGCGCCGGACGCCGTGACCCGTTCCGCCAACTCGGCGGCCACCGGCCGCAGTCCGCCCCGGCCGCCGATGCCGGTGATGCCGTCCACCACCATCGAGGCCCGCCCCAGCAGCGTGGTCAGGGCGCCGGGCGCGATGTCGGCGACCGCGAGACAGCGCCCGCCCGCCGCCCGCAGCGCGGCCAGCCCCGCCGGGTGCGCGCGGTCGGGTGCCAGCAGCAGCGCGTTGACGCCGATGCCGCGCCGCGCCAGCCGGGCGCCGGCGAACAGCGCGTCGCCGCCGTTGTCCCCGCCGCCGACGAGCAGCACCACGCGGGCGACGGTGCGCCGGCCGAGGCCGGGCCGCAGCAACTCGGCGCAGGCGGCGGCCAGTCCTGCGGCGGCCCTGTTCATCAGCGTGCCTTCGGGGAGCCTGGCCATCAGCGCGCTCTCGGCGGCGCGCACGGTCTCCACTCGGTAAGCAGTCCTCATGGGCCCCAGTCTGCCCAGCGCTCCGCCCCGCCGGGCGCGCCCGGCGCGTCAGGACCACCCGGCGGGGCCGGCGTGGCCCGGGCCGGCGGGACGCTGGGGCGCGCGGCGGGCTTGCTGCGACACTGGTGGGCGATGAACGACCATGCAACGACAGGGGGACCGGGCGAGGGGCCGCCCCTGCGCGCGGACATCGACCTCGCCGCGCTGCGCGCCAACGTGCGGGCGCTGCGCCGTCGCCTCGTCGGCGGCGCGGCGCTGATGGCCGTGGTCAAGGCCGACGCCTACGGCCACGGGATGCTGCCCTGCGCGCGGGCCGCCCGGCAGGCGGGGGCGCGTTGGCTGGGGACCGCGACGCCCGCCGAGGCGTTGGCGCTGCGCGCGGCCGGCGACACGGGCCCGCTGCTGTGCTGGCTGTGGACGCCGGACGGGCCCTGGCGGGCGGCGGTGGAGGCGGACATCGACGTCTCGGTGAGCGGCCGCTGGGCGTTGGACCTCGCGGTGGCCGCCGCGCGGGCGGCCGGCCGGACGGCCCGGGTGCAGCTGAAGGCCGACACCGGGCTGGGCCGCAACGGCGCGCCGTCGGCCGACTGGCCCGAGCTGGTCGCGGCGGCGCGCGCCGCCGAGGAGGCGGGCGCGGTGCGGGTGACCGGCGTCTGGTCGCACCTGGCCTGCGCGGACGAGCCGGGGCACCCGTCGATCCGGCCGCAACTGGCCGCGTTCGCCGAGGCGTTGGCCGTCGCCGAACGGGCCGGGCTGCGACCGGAGGTCCGCCATCTGGCCAACTCGCCCGGCACGTTGACCCTGCCGGAGGCGCACTACGACCTGGTGCGCACCGGCGTCTCCGTCTACGGCCTGTCGCCCTCGGCCGAGGTGGGCACGCCCGAGGACTTCGGGCTGCGCCCGGTGATGACGCTGAGCGCGCGGCTGGCGCAGGTGAAGCGGGTGCCCGGCGGCCACGGCGTCTCCTACGGCCACCACTACACGACGCCCGGCCCGACCACGTTGGCGCTGGTGCCGGCCGGCTACGCGGACGGCGTTCCCCGGCACGCCTCGGGCTGCGGCCCGGTGCTGGTCGCCGGGAAGTGGCGCACGGTCGCGGGGCGGGTGGCGATGGACCAGTTCGTGGTGGATCTCGGCGGGGACAGCGCGGGGGTCGGCGACGAGGCGGTGCTCTTCGGTCCTGGCGACCGGGGCGAGCCGACGGCCGAGGACTGGGCGCGCGCGGTGGGCACCATCGGCTACGAGATCGTCACCCGGATCGGCCCCCGGGTGCCCAGGATCTATCACGGGGCGGAGCCGGGCCCCGGGGAACCGGCGGACTGACCCGATGAGCGGACCGACCCGATGAACTGGGCGACGAGGGCGGGCATAGCGGGGCTCGCGCTGGGGGCGGTGGCCACCACGGTGGCGGTGGAACGGCTGACGGTGAGCCGTTCGGTGCGCCGGCAGGCCAGGGAGGCGCTGGACGCGGCCGGCCCGTTCGGCACCCTGCGGGGCGTGCCCGGCACGGCGGTCGCCGACGACGGGACCGAACTCCACTACGAGGTCGAGGAGTTGGAGCGGGACCCGGGCGGCGGGACGGCGGGCACCGTGGTGTTCTGCCACGGCTACTGCCTCAACCAGGACGTCTGGCACTTCCAGCGCGCCGCGCTGCGCGGCCGGGTGCGCGCCGTCTACTGGGACCAGCGCGGGCACGGGCGTTCCGCGCCGGGGCGCGCGCAACGGGAGCGCGGGGAGCCGTTGCACATCAAGCAGTTGGGGCGCGACCTGCGGGCGGTGCTGGACGCCGCCGCGCCCACCGGGCCCGTGGTGCTGGTGGGGCACTCGATGGGCGGCATGACGGTGATGTCGCTGGTCGAGCAGCACGCCGACTATGTGGCCCGCCGGGTCGCCGGCGCCGCGCTGCTGTCCACGTCGGCGGGCGACCTGACGCAGGTGACCTACGGCTTCCCGCCGCTGGCGGTGCGCGCCGCCCGCCGCGCCGCGCCCGGGGTGCTGCGGCTGCTGGGCTCCCAGGCCGAACTGGTGGAACGCGGCCGGCGCGCGGTCGGCGACCTGTACGCCGGGCTGATACGCCGCTACTCCTTCGGCGAGCCGGACGCGGTCGACCCGGCGGTGGCCAGGTTCGCGGAGCGGCTGATCGAGTCGGTGCCGATCGACGTGGTCGCCGAGTTCTACCCGGCGTTCGCCGAGCACGCGACCTGGGAGGCGCTGACCACGCTGCACACGCTCTCCGAGGACCTGCCCGCGCTGGTGCTGGTCGGCGACCGGGACGAGATCACCCCGCCCGAACACAGCCGGCGGATCGCGTCGGCGCTGCCGGCGGCCGAGTTCACCACGCTGTCGGGGGCCGGCCACCTGGTGACGCTGGAACGCCCCGAGGCGGTGACCGCGCACCTGGAGGAACTGCTCACCCGTAGCATCGGGTGCCATGGGCCAACAGCTGACTGAACCGCGCCTCACCCGCACGGTGGAGACGCCCGAGGGGATGACGGAGCTGGGTCGGCGCCTCGCCGGGCTGCTGAGGGCCGGCGATCTGGTGCTGCTCAGCGGGGAGTTGGGCGCCGGCAAGACGACGCTGACGCGCGGCTTGGGCGCCGGGCTCGGCGTGCGCGGCGCGGTCACCTCGCCGACGTTCGTGATCGCCCGGGTCCACCCCTCGCTGGGCGCGGGCCCGCCGCTGGTGCACGTGGACGCGTACCGCCTGGGCGGCGGTCTTGAGGAGATGGAGGACCTGGACCTCGACGTGGCGCTGCCGGAGTCGGTGGTGGTCGTCGAGTGGGGCGAGGACCGGGTCGAGGAACTGGCCGACGACCGGCTCCACGTGGTGATCCACCGGGCGCTGACGTCCCCCTCGGGCGTGGCCGGGGGAGACGACGGGGGAACGGACGCGCGCGAGGTGACCCTGCGGGGCGTCGGCGCGCGCTGGCGCGGGGTCGACCTGGCGGCCCACCTTGGCGGCGGGACGGTCTAGCTGTGCTGTCCCGGGACGTTGGTGACACGCGGGCCGGGTGTTCGAACGGGTGAGGGCCTTCCGGGTTCGGTGTGGATTGCGACATCTACCGCCGACCGCCAGGAGGTTCTCGTGTCCCACCGTAACGCCCCGCTGACCCCGACCGGCAGGCTGCGTCTGGCCCGGTGTGGTCGTCGAGGACGGCTGGCCGCTGCGACGGGCCGCGGAACGCTTTCAGGTCAGTCACACCACCGCCGCCCGCTGGGCCGACCGTTACCGGCGACTGGGCGCGGCCGGGTCCCGTCAGGGGACGACGACCACCAGCACGCCGTCCCGGGCGAAGTCCCACATCGCCGCGCCGTCCTCGCGGGACTGGCGGATGCCGCCCGTGCCCCGCGTCGCCTCGGGGTTGGGCGTCGAGCCGTCCAGCGCGGCGGAGAAGCCGAACACCGTTCCGTCGGGCGCGACATGGAAGACCACCGCGTGTTCCATCGGCACCCCGTCCGAGCCGGTGCCGCGCTCGGAGCGCGAGCTGACCGCGTAGGTGCCCGGCTCGGGGCTGAGCGCGCTGGGGAAGACCTCGTAGGTGGACAGCAGCGTCTCGCCGCCGTCCGCCTCGACGTCCACCAGCCACACCCGCCGCTGCTCCAGCGCGTAGACCACCCGGCGGCCCTCGCCCGACTCGGCCGGTACCGGCGGCTCCTCGGCGGCCCCGCCCTCCTCGGCTCCGCCGTCGCCGTCGCCGTTGGCACCCTCGCCCTCCTCGGGCGAGGGGGTCGCGCGGGAGGGCGGCGGGGGCCAGTTGTCGGCCGCCGACGCCTGGTAGGCGAAGAACCCGATGACGGCGAGGGCGAGCGCGGTCAACGCGGCGACGAAGACGCCGGAACCGGAACCTGAGCTGTGGCGCGCCACGGTGTCGTTGCCGCCTTTCGGGACGAGAGCCGCGTTCGTTCGCGACGAGAGCCGCGTTCCCGACGTGCTCTGCCTGGGACCTGTCAAGATTTCGGACGCGGAGGCCCGGGCGGGCTCCGCCCATCGAAGCTACCAGGCGTCGGGGGGACTTCGGCGGCGCCGTACGCTTGCTGCGTGCTGCTGCTCGCCCTGGACACCGCGACCCCCGCCGTCACCGTTGCCCTCTTCGACGCCGAGGCGGGCCGGGTGCTCGCCGCGCGGGAGCGGGTGGACGCCCGCCGGCACGGGGAGTTGCTGATGCCGTCCGTCGACGCGGTGCTGACCGAGGCCGGGCGGCGGATCGCCGACGTCGGGGCGCTGGTCGCCGGCACCGGGCCCGGTCCCTACACGGGGCTGCGCGTCGGCCTGGTGACGGCCGCCGCGCTGGGCGCCGCCCGGGGCGTTCCGGTGTACGGGGTCTGCACCCTCGACGGCATCGCGCACGCCAGCGGGCTGCGCGAGCCCTTCGTGGTGGCGACGGACGCCCGCCGCAAGGAGGTGTACTGGGCCGAGTACGCCGACGCCGACACCCGCGTCGGCGGCCCGGCGGTGGACCGCCCGGGCGAGATCGCCGAACGGGTCGCCGACCGGCCGGCGGTGGGCGCGGGCACCGCGCTCTACCCGGAGGCGTTCCCCGGCGCGCGCGCCGATCTGCCGGCGCACGCCTCCGCCAGCGCGCTGGCGGCGATCGCCGCCAGCGCGCTGGCCGTGGGCGCGCCGTTGGACGCGCCCCGGCCGCTCTATCTGCGCCGTCCGGACGCGCGCGAGCCGGCGGGCTACAAGGCGGTCACGCCCCCGCCGGCGGAGGCGAGCGCCAGGCGATGAGCCAGAGCGACCGGACCAGCGGGGCGAACGGCGCGAACGCGACGGCCAGCGGCGTGACGTTGCGCGCGATGCGCTGGTGGGACATCGAGCCGGTGCTGGCCCTGGAGGCCGAGCTGTTCGCGCAGGACGCCTGGTCGGCGGGGATGCTCTGGTCCGAACTGGCCGGCGCCGGCGGGCCGGAGCCGACCCGCGACTACGTGGTGGCCGAGGCCCCCGGCGAGGTCGGGCTGGCCGGCTATGCCGGGCTCGGCGTGGCCGGGGACGTCGCCGAGGTGATGACCATCGGCGTCACCGGCGCCCACCAGGGCACCGGGCTCGGCGGCCGGCTGCTGACCCGGATGCTGGCGGGCGCGGCGGCGTTCGGCAGCACGGCGGTCATGCTGGAGGTCCGGGTGGACAACGAGCCGGCGAAGCGGCTCTACCGCCGCTTCGGCTTCGAGCAGGTCGGCATCAGGCGCGGCTACTACCAGCCGGGGAACCGCGACGCGCTGGTGATGCGCAGGGAACTGGCCGCCGGGCGGCCCGACCCGGCGAGCCCGGGCCCCGACACGAACGAGCCGGACATGGAAGAAAGCGAATCCTGAGGAATGGCCGACGAACCGCTGGTCCTGGGCATCGAGACCTCCTGCGACGAGACGGGCGTGGGCGTGGTGCGCGGCACCACGCTGCTGGCCGACGCGGTCGCCTCCAGCGTCGACGACCACGCCCGCTACGGCGGCGTCGTCCCGGAGATCGCCAGCCGCGCGCACCTGGAGGCGATGGTTCCCACCATCGAACGGGCCCTGGCCCAGGCGGGCGTGGCGGCCGGCGACCTGGACGGCATCGCCGTCACGGCCGGCCCGGGCCTGGCCGGCGCGCTGCTGGTGGGCGTCTCGGCGGCCAAGGCGTACGCCTACGCGTTGGACAAGCCGCTCTACGGGGTGAACCACCTCGCCTCGCACATCTGCGTCGACCAGCTGGAGCACGGGCGGCTGCCCGAGCCGACCATGGCGCTGCTGGTCTCCGGCGGCCACTCCTCGCTGCTGCTGGCGCCCGACATCACCACGGACGTCCGCCCGTTGGGCGCCACCATCGACGACGCGGCGGGCGAGGCGTTCGACAAGGTCGCCCGGGTGCTGGGGCTCGGCTTCCCCGGCGGGCCCGCGATCGACCGGGAGGCGCGGGCCGGCGACCCGAACGCGATCGCCTTCCCGCGCGGGCTGACCGGGCCCAGGGACGCGCCGTTCGACTTCTCCTTCTCCGGGCTGAAGACGGCGGTGGCGCGCTGGGTCGAGACCCAGCGGCGGGCCGGCCTGGACGTGCCGGTGGCCGACGTGGCGGCCTCGTTCCAGGAGGCGGTCACCGACGTGCTCACCCGCAAGGCCGTCCGCGCCTGCCGCGAACAGGGCGTGGACCACCTGATGATCGGCGGCGGGGTGGCCGCCAACTCCCGGCTGCGCGCGATGGCCGAGGAGCGCTGCGCGGCCGCCGGCATCACCCTGCGGGTGCCCCGGCCCGGGCTGTGCACGGACAACGGCGCGATGGTGGCGGCGCTGGGCGCCGAGATGGTGGCCAGGAACCGGCCGCCGTCCGCGTGGGACCTGCCGGCCGACTCCTCGCTGCCGGTGACCGAGCCGCTGGTTCCGGCGGGGGAGCCGGGCTGATGGCGCTGGCGCTGATGTGGGAGGCGAAGGCCGCCCCGGGGCGGGGCGAGGACCTGCTGGCCTGGGCCCGCGCGCGGCGCCTGGACCCGGCGCCGGAGCGCAGGGAGACGTTCGTCGCGCCCCAGGACCGGGTGCTGGTGATCACCTGGTGGCCGGACGCGGTGCCCGTTCCGCCCGAACTCCCGGACCCGCCGGGGGAGTTGCTGGCCCGCCCGCCACACCGCTGGCGCTTCACACCGGTGGAGTCCTGACGTTCGCCAGCGGCCGGCCCAGGATCATGCTGGGGGCGCCTGCGACCCGGGTCAGGAAGACGGTGGCCGCGTTCCGCCCGCTGGGCCTGACCCGGCGCAGCAGCTCCTCGGGGGTGATCGCCGAGCCCCGCTTCTTGACGGTCAGCGTGCCGACGTCCCGCTCGCGCAGCAGCGCCCGCAGCCGCTTGAGGTGGAACGGCAGCACATCGGTGATCTCGTACGCCGTCGCGTAGGGGGTCGGCGCGGGCGCGTCGCCGGTCAGGTAGGCGATGCTCGGGTCCAGCAGCCGGCCTCCGATCGCCTCGGCCACCGCGCCCACCAGGCCGGCCCTGATCACCGCGCCGTCCGGCTCGTACAGGTAGCGTCCTGGCGCGCCGGCCGGGGCCGGCTCGGGGGCGCCGGCCAGCGAGTGGCCGCCGGGCAGCAGCGTGGCCCGGCGCAGCCCCGGCGTGGCGACGTCGCCGAACCACAGCACCGCCTCCTTGACCTCGCCCCGGTGGGAGACCCACTCGGCCTCGGCCTCGGGCGGGATCGCCTCGTGCGGCACGCCGGGGGCGATCTTCAGCGCGGCGTTCGGCAGCCGGGTGGCGGTGGCCAACGCCCAGGACAGCGGCGGCGAGTAGGACTCCGGGTCGAAGATCCGGCCCCGGCCGCCGCGCCGCGCCGGGTCCACGAACACCGCGTCCAAGGCGCCGACCCGCCCGCCGAGTTCGGCGTCCGCGACCGTCTCGACGGGCGCGCACCGCACCTCGATCCGGTCGGCCAGGCCCAGCGCCGCCGCGTTGGCCTCGGCGACCGCGCAGGTCAGCGGCGAACGGTCCACCGCGAGCACGCGCAGGCCGGCGCGGGCCAGCGCGATGGCGTCGCCGCCGATCCCGCAGCACAGGTCGGCGACCCGGCGCACGCCGGCGCGGGCCAGCCGGCTCGCGCGCCGGTCGGCGACGGAGGTCCGGGTGGCCTGTTCCAGCCCCTCGGGGGTGAAGTACATCGCGGCCGCGTCCGCGCCGAACTTGGCCTCGGCCCGCTGCCGCAGCCGGGCCTGCCCGAGCGCGGCGGCGACCAGCGCGGGCGGGTGCTCCCGGCGCAGCCGGGTCGCCACGGCCAGCTCCTCGGCCGGCGTGACCTCCCGCACCCGCTCCAGCAGCCGCTGGCCCGGCTCGGTGAGCAGGGCGGCGAACGCGGCGGTCGCGTCCGGGGCTTCGGGGTCCGGCGCGGGGGGTCGCTCGGGGGGGTGTTCGGGGGGTGGGGCCACCCGAGTCATTCTGCCCGGGCGGCCGGGGGCGGCTGCGGGGGAGTCGCGGTTCCCGGTGGCACCATCCCGAACCATGAAGCTAATCCGACAAGTAGTACAAAACGACTGGAAGGATCGGCTCAGGGTTCGGGCCCGCGCACCCCGCCATGCCCGCCCCCGCGCGACCGCCGCCCTCCTCGCCCGCCTCACCGCCCTGCGCGACAGCGGCCGGACGGGCCACGGCGGGTCGAGCAACGGCGGGTCGGGCCACGGGAGTCGGCCGCTCCGCGCCAGGCTGCGCCGCTACGGCGCGCTCGGCGGCGCCACCGTGCTGGCCGTGGTCTGCTCCGGCGTCGGCATCCCGCCCCCGCTGCGCCCCGACCCGCCGCCGGACGAGCCCCGTTGGCGCACCCTCACCGCCGAGATCGCGGCACCCACCGCCCGGGGCGCCCCGTTCCTCGGCGTGCCGCAGCGCGTGCAGGCGCCCGACATCGCGCACTCGCTCCAGGCGTACGCCGACCGGCTCCACCGCGCCGAAGTGCGCCGGGGCGCGGCCGTCAAGCAGTGGAAACTGCGCAAGGCGCCGCTGCGCGCGCCAACGCCCCCCGAGAAGAAGCCCGAGCTGACCACCGAGCCCGGGCATCTGAAGGGCGAGGGGCTGCCGCCGGTGATCGTCCAGGTGCCGACGGACGAGAAGGTCATCTTCCTGACCGTGGACGACGGCGCCGACAAGGACCCCGCGCTGCTGGAGATGCTGCGCGGCCTGGACGTTCCGATGAGCGGCTTCCTCTCCGACGAGGTCGCGCGCGAGGACTACGGCTACTTCCGCGAGGCCCGGCGCGCCGGCTACGGGATGCACAACCACTCGATCACCCACCGCCAGATGGACAAGCTCGGCGAGGCCGAGCAGCGCGCCGAGATCTGCGGTCAACAGGACATCCTGGAAAAGGAGTTGGGGCATCGCCCCAAGCTCTTCCGGCCGCCCTACGGGGCCTACGACGAGGCCACCCTGCGGGCCGCCGCCGCGTGCGGGATCGAGGTGGTGCCGCTGTGGGCGGCCGAGGCGTTCCCCGACCGGATCGAGTACGGGCGGGCCGACCGGAGGTTCCACCCCGGGGACATCGTGCTCACCCACTTCCGGGGCGAGGCCGAGTGGGACGCGGCGATGACGGACATGGTCCGCCGGCTGCTGGACGCCGCGACCGAGCAGGGCTTCGCCGTCGCGCGGTTGGAGGACTACCTGTGAGAACGCCCGCCGGGGCCGGCGCGTTGGCACTCTAGTTGACTGAGTGCTAACCGCGGCCTAGTCTCGTGGCTGGCACTCTCACTCAAAGAGTGCCAGACCGTGCGACAGGCGGACTCGGCACCCGCGACGACGGGTCCACCAGGTCGCCATCCAGCCATAGATAACCCCGTGAGATCTCCGAAGGGGGAGGTCGGATCGTGACGACCGCCAGCTCCAAGGTTGCCATCAAGCCGCTTGAGGACCGCATCGTGGTCCAGCCGCTCGACGCCGAGCAGACCACGGCCTCGGGCCTGGTCATTCCGGACACCGCCAAGGAGAAGCCCCAGGAGGGCACCGTCCTGGCCGTGGGCCCGGGCCGCTTCGAGGACGGCAACCGTCTGCCGCTCGACGTCAAGGTCGGCGACATCGTGCTGTACAGCAAGTACGGCGGCACCGAGGTCAAGTACAACAACGAGGAGTACCTCGTCCTCTCGGCCCGCGACGTTCTCGCGATCGTCGAGAAGTAACGCACCGACGCTTGTCGCGCCGCGCCTCGGAACCCGCGCTGTACCAGTTGCCGGGGCCGGGGCGCGGTCTGATTCCAGCGGCCTGATTGCGGCCTGACTCCAAGAGGAAACTAAGGGACACCCAAGACCCATGGCGAAGATCCTGAAATTCGACGAGGACGCCCGTCGGGCCCTTGAGCGCGGCGTCAACCAGCTGGCGGACGCGGTCAAGGTGACCATCGGCCCCAAGGGCCGCAACGTCGTGATCGACAAGAAGTTCGGCGCCCCCACCATCACCAACGACGGCGTCACCATCGCCCGCGAGGTCGAGGCCGAGGACCCCTACGAGAACCTCGGCGCCCAGCTGGTGAAGGAGGTGGCGACCAAGACCAACGACATCGCTGGTGACGGCACCACCACCGCGACCGTGCTCGCCCAGGCGCTGGTGCGCGAGGGCCTGCGGAACGTGGCCGCCGGCGCCTCCCCCTCCGGGCTGAAGCGCGGCATCGACGCGGCCGTCGCCGCCGTCGCCGACGACCTGCGGGCCAGCGCCCGACCGATCGACTCCAAGGAGGACATCGCCGCCGTGGCCGCGCTGTCCGCCCAGGACAAGCGGGTCGGCGAGCTGATCGCCGAGGCCATGGACAAGGTCGGCAAGGACGGCGTGATCACCGTCGAGGAGTCGCAGACCTTCGGCCTCGACCTGGACTTCACCGAGGGCATGGCCTTCGACAAGGGCTACCTCTCGCACTACATGGTCACCGACCAGGAGCGCATGGAGGCCGTTCTCGACGACCCCTACATCCTGATCCACCAGGGCAAGATCAGCTCCATCCAGGACCTGCTGCCCCTGCTGGAGAAGATCATGCAGTCCGGCGGCTCCCGGCCGCTGCTGATCATCGCCGAGGACGTCGAGGGCGAGGCCCTGTCCACGCTGGTGGTCAACAAGATCCGCGGCACCTTCAACTCGGTCGCGGTCAAGGCCCCCGGCTTCGGCGACCGCCGCAAGGCGATGCTCGGCGACATGGCCACCCTCACCGGCGGCACCGTGATCTCCGAGGAGGTCGGCCTCAAGCTCGACCAGGTCGGCCTGGAGGTGCTGGGCACCGCCCGCCGGGTCACCGTCACCAAGGACGACACCACCATCGTGGACGGCGCCGGTGACGCCGCCGCGATCCAGGACCGGGTCGCCCAGATCAAGGCCGAGATCGAGGCCACCGACTCCGACTGGGACCGTGAGAAGCTCCAGGAGCGCCTCGCCAAGCTCGCCGGCGGTGTCTGCGTGATCCGCGTCGGCGCGGCCACCGAGGTGGAGCTGAAGGAGAAGAAGCACCGCCTGGAGGACGCCATCTCCGCGACCCGCGCCGCGGTCGAGGAGGGCATCGTCCCCGGCGGCGGCGCCTCCCTGGTGCACTCCGCCAAGGTCCTGGAGAACGACCTGGACAGGACCGGCGACGAGGCCACCGGCGTGGCGATCGTCCGCCGCGCCGCCGTCGAGCCGCTGCGCTGGATCGCGGAGAACGCCGGCCTGGAGGGCTATGTCATCACCTCCAAGGTCGCCGACCTCGACAAGGGTCAGGGCTACAACGCGGCCACCGGCACCTATGGCGACCTGGTCAAGGACGGCGTCATCGACCCGGTGAAGGTCACCCGCTCCGCCCTCCAGAACGCGGCCTCCATCGCCGCGCTGCTGCTCACCACCGAGACCCTGGTGGTGGAGAAGAAGGAGGAGGAGCCGGAGGCCGGCGGTCACGGCCACGGCCACGGGCACGCGCACTGACGTCCCCGCACGACGGCCGGGCCCCGGGCCTCTCCTACAGTGCCACCAGGCCGAGTTGGGAGAGCAGGCCCAGCTGGTCCCAGTTCCACCAGGACTCGGCGAGCAGTCCGTGCTCGAAGCGGTGGGTGACCTGCCCGGTCACCCGCACCGGCCGGCCGGTGGCGCCCAGGCCCATGAGGTCCCCGCTGTGGGTGCCGGTCACGGTGAACCGGGTGGAGACCAGGTTCCCCTCGGCCACCTGGTCCTCGATCACGAACGTCGGCCGCAGCGTGCCAAGCCAGCGGGCCACGGAGGTCTTGGCGTCGGCCAGGTCGAGCGGCTCGTTGGGGCTGGCCGGGTCGTGCTCGTGGAAGTGCGGCACGCACAGCTCGTCGGCCACGCTCAGGGTGCCCTCGTTGATCACCTCGGTCAGATAGCGCCGCACCACCCGCTTGTTGAGTTCCTCGTCGCGCAGCACCTCCAGGTCGGTGAACCGGGGCACGTCGTCGCAGAGCGCCACCAGATGCCGGAAGATCCGTTCGGTCTCGGGGAGTTGGGAGTTCTCCCTGGCCGCCTCGCGGGAGGGGAACGTCGCCAGCATCATCAGGTGCGAGACGTCGCCCTCGTCCCTGGCGAGCACCACGCGGGTCAACGTCCGCTTCCCCCGGGTCGCCTCGATCCAGGTGTCCAGCAGCTCGTTGACCTCGTTGACACGGTGGGTGGTGAGTTCGACTACCTGTACAAAAATCATGGCCCGTCCATGGCTCGCGCGACTGATCCCCTGGCGAACCACTCTAGGCGAGTTGTGTTATTTGCCCGATTTTTCGGGGTCACCGGTCGGTCGTGCCGTCTCCCGCCGGGCGATCCGGCCCGGCCCATCGCCCCCACGGCGCGGCCCGAACTCCCGCCCCGCGCGCGCCGACACGCGGCCCAGCGCGCCCACCGGCAGCAGCCTGGCCGCGCCCAGCAGCGCCCTGTACCGGAAGCCCGGAACGCTCACCACCCGCCGCCGCGCAAGGTCGCGCAGCGCCGTGGCCACCACCCGGTCCGCGTCCAGCCACATCCAGCCGGGCAGCGCCGTCACGTCCATCTGGGCCCGCTGGTGGAACTCCGTGCGCACGAAGCCCGGGCACAGCGCCATCAGCCGCACCCCGCTGCCCGCCAGCTCCAGCGCCGCGCCCTCGGTGAACCGCACCACCCACGCCTTGGACGCGCCATAGGTGCCGCGCGGGACGAACGCCGCCACCGAGGCCACGTTCACCACCCCGCCGCGCCCGCGCTCCCGCATTCCCGGCACCGCCGCCGAGGTCAGCCGCAGCACCGCCTCGCAGTGCACGCGCAGCATCCGCAGCTCGTCGGCGAGCGGCGCGCGGGTGAAGCCGCCGCTCAGGCCGAAGCCGGCGTTGTTGACCAGCAGGTCGACCGGGCGCTCGGCGTCGGCCAGCCGCTCGGCCACCGCCTCCAGGCCCTCGTCGGTGGCCAGGTCGGCGGGCAGCGCGGTCGCCGCGACGCCGTGCCGTTCGGTCAACTCGGCCGCCAGGGCGGCCAGTCGCTCGCCGTTCCTGGCCACCAACACCAGGTCGAGGCCGTCGCCGGCCAGTCTGCGGGCGAAGGCCGCACCGATTCCGGCGGTCGCCCCGGTCACCAACGCTGTCGTCATGGGGCGACCGTAGTCGCTCGGGGGAGCGCGCCGGAACCGTGCGCGCGCCGGTCAGCGCTGGCGCTGGGCGCCGCTCTCGGCGAGCCCGCGCCTGGCCCGCCCGAGCAGCTCCTCGCGCTCGTCCTCCGTCAACCCGCCCCACACCCCGTAGGGCTCGCGCACGGAGAGCGCGTGCGCGGCGCACTCGGTCCGCACCGGGCACCGCATACACACCTCCTTCGCCGCCTCCTCCCGGGCGCTGCGCGCGGCCCCGCGCTCCCCCTCGGGGTGGAAGAACAGCGAGCTGTCCACGCCCCGACAGGCGGCCATCAACTGCCAGTCCCACAGATCGGCGTTGGGGCCGGGAAGGCGGGAGAAATCTGCCATGACATGTCCCATCGTCATCGGGGTCGTCGCCGCGACCGCACTCACGACCAGCACGTGCAACACGAGCAAGAAGAACCGTGGAAGTAGATGTAAATATGACTACCCGCCGAATATAGCCTGAGACACGTCAAAGCGGAAAAGAAGGACTAAATAGGGCAAACAGTCATAAGCCGGGACGGTGGCGTGTTGGTCGGAGTGGGGCTTCGGTGTGATGAGCTGGTCACGTACAGTGCAGATGCTGTGAGGTGGGAGGCCGTAACTCTTTCGGGTGACCATCGTTGAGAGGGCGGAGGCGGTTGGCTCGGCTGTCAACCGCCGGCACGACGACTCACACTCCCTGGAGGCTCAAGGTGACGCGCATCAGCTGCGGAGGGCGGCCATGACTTCTGTCCTTGTCTGCGACGACTCCCCGCTCGCCCGGGAGGCGCTCCGCCGCGCGGTCGCGACCGTGCCCGGCGTCGAGCGGGTCACGACGGCGGCCAACGGCGAGGAGGTCCTCCGCCGCTGGGGCGCCGACCGCTCGGACCTCATCCTGATGGACGTCAGGATGCCGGGACTCGGCGGCGTCGAGACGGTCCGGCGGCTGCTCTCGGCCGACCCCGGCGCCCGCATCATCATGTTGACGGTGGCCGAGGACCTCGACGGCGTGGCGCTGGCCGTCGCCGCCGGCGCCCGTGGCTACCTCCACAAGGACGCCTCCCGCGCCGAGTTGCGCGCCACGGTCACCCAGGCCCTGGCCGACCCGACCTGGCGGCTGGCCCCCCGCCGGCTGCGGTCCTCCGACATGGGCGCGGCGCCCACGCTGACCGCGCGCGAGATCCAGGTCCTGGAGGGCATGAGCCACGGCCGGTCCAACGCGGAGATCGGCCGTGAGTTGTTTCTCTCCGAGGACACGGTCAAGACCCATGCCCGTCGGCTGTTCAAGAAGTTGGGCGCCTCGGACCGCGCACACGCCGTGGCCTTGGGTTTTCGTTGGGGTCTGGTCCGCTGACCGCACCCGGTGCACGGCTCGGGACGGGGTGTTCGCCGCCGGCGCTCCACCCCGTCCGGCGGGGAGCGGGACACGAACGGTCCTCCGGTGTCGCATCCTGGAAGCATGAAGCTCCTTGGGGACGAGCCAGCCGGGTGTGAAGGGGAGGGCCAGGAACGTGACCTTCAGCGCTCCCGCGCATAACGCTTCGGTGCACAACTCCGCCTCCGCCGCCACGGAGCGGCCGGCGGGGGTGCACCATGGACCGATGCGCGATGACGACACCTCGGCGATCGCCGCCCTGGCGCATCGTGCGGCCACGGGGGACGCCCAGGCCACCCACGACCTGTTGGCCCACGTGCATCCGCTGGCCCTGCGCTACTGCCGGGTCCGGCTGTCCCGACTCCCGGGCGAGGCGCGGCACTTCGTGGACGACCTGGCGCAGGAGGTCTGTCTGGCGGTGCTCTGCGCGCTGCCGCGCTACCGCGACACCGGGCGCCCGTTCGACGCGTTCGTCGTCGCCATCGCCCAGCACAAGGTCGCCGACCTCCAGCGCGCCGCGCTGCGGCACCCCGGCAGCATGGCGGTGCCCTCGGACGAGATGCCCGAGCGGCCCGACGACTCGCTGGGCCCCGAGGAGCGCGCGCTGCTGTCCAGCGACGCCGAGTGGGCCAGGAAGCTGCTGGCCAACCTGCCCGCGCACCTGCGGGAGCTGGTGCTGCTGCGGGTCGCCGTCGGGCTGACCGCCGAGGAGACCGGGCACCGGCTGGGAATGTCTCCGGGCGCCGTGCGCGTTGCCCAGCACCGCGCCCTCAGCAGGCTCAGGGCGCTCGCCGGCCGATAGGCCGAGCGGGTGGCGCGGGGTCGTAAGCTGGACACCCCGGCCGGGTGAGCTGGAGGGGAGTTGTCCGGTTCATTTCGGTTCGTTCGGAAAGTGGTGTCATGACTGATCACGTGGGCGAGGTGCCGCAGAAGTTCGCGGCGCTCGGGCTGACCTTCGACGATGTGCTGTTGCTGCCCGGCCCGGCGGATCTGGCGCCCGGTGACATCGACACCTCCTCGCAGCTGTCCCGCAACGTCCGGGTGAACATCCCGCTGCTCTCCGCCGCGATGGACAAGGTCACCGAGGCGCGGATGGCGATCGCCATGGCCCGCCAGGGCGGCGCCGGGGTGCTGCACCGCAACCTCTCGATCGAGGAGCAGGCCGCCCAGGTCGACCGGGTCAAGCGCTCCGAGTCCGGGATGGTCACCGACCCCATCACCATCAGGCCGGACGCCACCCTCAGCGAGGCCGACGAGCTGTGCGGCCGGTACCGGATCAGCGGCGTCCCGGTCACCGACGCCTCCGGGAAGCTGCTGGGCATCGTGACCAACCGCGACATGGCCTTCGAGACGGACCGCTCCCGCGAGGTGCGGGCCGTGATGACGCCGATGCCGCTGGTCACCGGGCAGGTCGGGATCTCCGCGCGGGAGGCCGTCGAGCTGCTGCGCCGGCACAAGATCGAGAAGCTGCCGCTGGTCGACGACTCCGGCCGGCTCAAGGGCCTGATCACCGTCAAGGACTTCGTCAAGGCCGAGCAGTACCCCAACGCCGCCAAGGACGCCGAGGGCCGGCTGATCGTGGGCGCCGCCGTGGGCGTCACGGGTGACGCCTACGAGCGGGCCGAGGCGCTGATCGAGGCCGGCGTCGACTTCGTGGTGGTGGACACCGCGCACGGCCACTCGCGGCTGGTGCCGGAGATGGCCGCCAAGATCAAGGCCAACCACGGCGACGTGGACGTCGTCGCGGGCAACGTCGCCACCAGGGACGGCGCCCAAGCGCTGATCGACGCGGGCGTGGACGGCATCAAGGTCGGCGTCGGGCCAGGCTCGATCTGTACCACCCGGGTGGTCGCCGGCATCGGGGTGCCGCAGGTCACCGCGATCTACGAGGCGTCGCTGGCGGCCCGCGAGGCGGGCGTGCCGGTGATCGGCGACGGCGGCCTCCAGTACAGCGGCGACATCGCCAAGGCGCTGGTGGCCGGCGCGGACACGGTGATGCTGGGCAGCCTGCTGGCGGGCTGCGAGGAGTCCCCGGGCGAGTTGCAGTTCATCAACGGCAAGCAGTTCAAGTCGTACCGGGGCATGGGCTCGCTGGGCGCCATGCAGTCACGGGGCGAGCGGCGTTCCTACTCCAAGGACCGGTACTTCCAGCAGGGCGTGGGCGACGACGACAAGCTGATCCCCGAGGGCATCGAGGGCCAGGTGCCCTACCGTGGCCCGCTGGCCTCCGTCGTCCACCAGCTGGTGGGCGGGCTGCACCAGTCGATGTACTACCTCGGCGGGCGCACCGTTCCGGAGATCAAGGAGCGCGGGCAGTTCGTGCGGATCACCTCGGCGGGGCTCAAGGAGAGCCACCCGCACGACATCCAGATGACCACGGAGGCCCCCAACTACTCGCGGCGGTGAGCGGGGTCGGGGCCGTCGGGGCGGCATCGGTGATACTGGGGGCGCACATCGCATGGAAGGGCTCTACCTGTGACTGAGATCGAGATCGGGCGCGGCAAGCGCGGCCGGCGCGCCTACGCCTTCGACGACATCGCCGTGGTGCCCTCGCGCCGCACCCGCGACCCGAAGGAGGTCTCGATCGCCTGGCAGATCGACGCCTACCGCTTCGAGCTGCCGTTCCTGGCCGCGCCGATGGACTCGGTCGTCTCGCCGCGGACGGCGATCCGCATCGGGGAGCTGGGCGGTCTCGGGGTGCTCAACCTGGAGGGTCTGTGGACCCGCTACCCGGACCCTGAGCCGCTGCTGGCGGAGATCGCCGGGCTTGAGGAGGACCGGGCCAACCGGCGGCTCCAGGAGATCTACGCGGCGCCCATCCAGGAGGAGCTGATCTTCCAGCGCATCCGCGAGGTCAGGGATGCCGGCGTGGTCACGGCCGCGGCGCTGTCGCCGCAGCGGACGGCGCAGTTCTCCAAGGCCGTGCTGGACGCCGGCGTGGACATCTTCGTGATCCGGGGCACCACGGTCTCCGCCGAGCATGTCTCGGGCGCGGCCGAGCCGTTGAACCTCAAGCAGTTCATCTACGAGCTGGACGTTCCGGTGATCGTGGGCGGCTGCGCGACCTACACCGCCGCGCTGCACCTGATGCGCACCGGCGCGGCCGGGGTGCTGGTGGGCTTCGGCGGCGGCGCCGCGCACACCACGCGGAACGTGCTGGGCATCCAGGTGCCGATGGCCACGGCGGTGGCCGACGTCGCCGCCGCCCGGCGGGACTACCTGGACGAGTCGGGCGGGCGCTACGTCCATGTGATCGCGGACGGCGGCGTCGGCTGGTCCGGCGACCTGCCGAAGGCGATCGCCTGCGGCGCCGACGCCGTGATGATGGGCTCCCCGCTGGCCCGCGCCACGGACGCGCCGGGGCGTGGCCACCACTGGGGCATGGAGGCGGTCCACGAGGACGTGCCGCGCGGCAAGAAGGTGCACCTGGGCACGGTCGGCACCACCAAGGAGGTGCTCACCGGCCCCTCGCACATCCCCGACGGCTCGATGAACTTCTTCGGCGCGCTGCGGCGGGCGATGGCCACCACGGGGTACTCGGAGCTGAAGGAGTTCCAGCGGGTCGAGGTCACGGTGGCCCGCTCCCGCTGAACCGGCGGACTTCCGGGGGCCGTTCACCGTCTGGGGCGTTCACAGGCGGTGGGCGGCCCCCGCCGGTGTGGCGCCCCTGGTGTCGAAGAGCAGCTGCGCCTTGGCGGCCAGGCCCTGGAGGTCGTAGGTGCCGTGGTGGGTCAGCAGCAGCGTCAGGTCGGCGACGGCGGCCGACTCGTACGGTGAGTCTGCGCGCGGCACCCGCCGGCCCGCCACCCGCCACTCGCTGACGCACGGGTCGTGGAAGCTGAGCTGGGCGCCCAGCGTCAGCAGCCGGGAGGCGATCTCGCGGGCCGGGCCGCGTTCCAGGGCGGGCAGCTCGGGGCGGTGCGCGACGCCGAGCAGCAGCACATGGGCGCCCCTGGCCGACTTGCCGTGCTCGTTGAGCAGCGCGGTGGCCCGCTGGGTGACATAGCCGGGCATCCGCTCGTTGACCTCCCGGGCCAGGCCGACCAGGCGCAGCCGGTTGCCCGGGTTGACCGGGGCGTCAGGTCCCGCCGGCCCCGGGCCGGGGCGGCAGATGCCGGGGGCGGGGGAGCGGGTCTCGGCGCAGCGGACCACGTCCCACAGGTCGATGCCCAACTCGTGGCAGAACATGGCCATCTCGTTGATCAGAGCCATGCCGACGTGCTGGACGTTGGTCTCCAGGACCTTCACCGTCTCCGCCTCGCGCAGGCCACGGGCGCGCACCACCTTGTCGGTGAGCCGGCCGTAGAACGCGGCGGCCGCCTCGACGCAGTCGGGCGTCAGGCCGCCGATCACGCGCGGCGGGGCGGCGTGGCCGCCGGGCGCGGCGGGGTCCAAACGGCCGGGGGCGTGCGCCAGTTGGAAGTCGCGCCCGGCGCGCAGCCCCGAGCCGCGCTCCAGCACGGGGCGCAACACGCCCTCGGTGGTGCCGGGCGGCACGGTGGACTCCAGCACCACCAGGGTGCGGGGCCGCAGCCGGGGCGCGAGGGTGGCGGCGGCCTCGCGCACCGCGTTGAGGTCGGGGGCGCCCCGGTCGTCGGGCGGGGTGGGCGCGCAGATCAGCGCGGTGCGGACCCGGCCGAGCACGACCGGGTCGCTGGCCGCGCGGAAGCCGCCGGCCAGCATCCGGCGCAGCGCCGGCGCGGAGAGCGAGGCGTCGCCGGGCGGGCGCCCCGCGTTCAAGCCGGCGGCGATCCGGGCATCCGGTACGAAGGCGACCGTGCAGATGCCGGCGGCGGTGGCCGCCTGGGCGGCGGGCAGTCCCAGTGGCCCAAGACCGAGGACGGCGAGATCAGCGGGCATACGCGGGCGGCTCCCTTCCCTTCTGCCGCTCCCCGGGGAGGGCATATGCGCTCCGGTCAGGTTACGGGCATATATGACAGATACGGTGGATTGGTCCGGTTCAACAGGCCGAGGGGACGCGCCCGGGCGGCGAACTCGGTGGAGCTGGGGGAGTCTGAAGATGGCCACGGATCGACGGAGCGGGCAACGCCAGGGGCGGCACGCACGCGAGATGCCAGGGAGGCAGCGGTGAGGACAGCGACGCTAGGACCGGAACAGCGGGCCGAGGCACTGGCCCGGATGGCGGAACGGGAGTTGGACGTCCTCGTGGTCGGCGGCGGCGTGGTCGGCGCCGGCACCGCGTTGGACGCCACCACCCGGGGCCTGTCCACCGGACTGGTGGAGGCCAGGGACTGGGCGGCCGGCACGTCGAGCCGGTCGAGCAAGCTGATCCACGGCGGGCTGCGCTATCTGGAGATGCTGGACTTCGGCCTGGTCAGGGAGGCGCTGCGGGAACGCGGCCTGCTGCTCAGCCGGATCGCCCCGCACCTGGTGCGGCCGGTGCCGTTCCTCTACCCGCTGCGCCACCGGGGCTGGGAACGCTTCTACGCCGGCTCGGGCGTGGCGCTCTACGACGCGATGTCGCTCTCCTCGGGCCACGGGCGTGGCCTGCCGACCCACCGTCACCTGACCCGTTCCCACGCGCTGCGGGTCGCGCCCTGCCTGCGGAAGGACGCGCTGGTCGGCGCGTTGCAGTACTACGACGCGCAGGTGGACGACGCCCGGTTCGTCGCCGCCCTGGTCCGCACCGCCGCCAGCTACGGCGCCCGGGTCGCCAACCGGGCGCGGGTGACCGAGTTCCTCCGCGAGGGGGAGCGCGTGGTGGGCGTGCGGGTGCTGGACCTGGAGAGCGGCAACGGGCGCGGGGACGGGAACGGCGGCGGGGACGGCGCCGGTTCGGGGGAGTTCCGCACCTACGAGATCCGCGCGAAGCAGGTCGTCAACGCCACCGGGGTGTGGACCGACGACACCCAGGCGATGATCGCCGAGCGCGGCCAGTTCCATGTCAAGGCATCCAAGGGCATCCACCTGGTGGTGCCCAAGGACCGCATCCACTCCTCGACCGGGCTCATCCTGCGGACCGAGACCAGCGTGCTCTTCGTGATCCCCTGGGGCCGGCACTGGATCGTCGGCACCACCGACACCGCCTGGGACCTGGACAAGGCGCACCCCGCCGCGTCCAGCGCCGACATCGACTACCTGCTGGAACACGTCAACTCCGTGCTGGCCGTTCCGCTCACCCGGGACGACGTGGAGGGCGTCTACGCCGGGCTGCGGCCGTTGCTCGCCGGCGAGTCGGACGCCACCAGCAAGCTCTCGCGTGAGCACACCGTGGCCCACCCGGTGCCGGGCCTGGTGGTGGTCGCCGGCGGGAAGTACACCACCTACCGGGTGATGGCCAAGGACGCGGTGGACGCGGCGGTGCACGGGCTGGACCGGCGGGTCGCGTCCTGCTGCACGGAGGAGATCCGGCTGGCGGGCGCCGAGGGGTTCGCTGCGCTGTGGAACGCGCGGGGCCGGATCGCCGCCAGGTCCGGGCTGCACGAGGCCAGAGTGGAGCATCTGCTGCGCCGCTACGGCTCCCTGACGCAGGAACTGCTCGACCTGATCGTCGCCGACCCGCGCCTCGGCCAGCCGCTGCCGGCCGCCGACGACTACCTCAAGGCCGAGATCGTGTACGCCTGTTCGCACGAGGGCGCCCGGCACCTGGAGGACGTGCTGACCCGGCGCACCCGGATCTCCATCGAGACCTTCGACCGGGGCACCCGAAGTGCCCAGGAGTGCGCCGAGTTGATGGGTGGTGTGCTGGGCTGGTCGGACGCGCAGGTGGCGCGTGAGGTGGAGCACTATCTGAAGCGGGTGGAGGCGGAGCGCGAGTCGCAGCTCCAGCCCGACGACCAGACGGCGGACGCGGCGCGGCTGGGGGCGCCGGACACCGTTCCGCTCTGAAGCCCCGGCCCTGGTCCCGGTCCCCGGCCCCCGTGTGAGGTCTCCCAACTGCCGGTCCGCCCGGCCGTGTTGCCGGTTGGGTCGCCGGTCTCCTTGTTGATTTCGTTACTGATCGACTCGGGCGGGCGGGTCGCCCGGCGCCCCGGATGTCATACGGATGGGTGACAATGGCCGGGGAAGCCGGAGGGGACGCACGCATGGGCCAGGACAACGGGGCAAACGAGTCGAGGCTGCGCCGGCAGTCGCACGAGGACGAGGGCGAGGTCGGCGGCGAGGTCGCGGCCGAGGCCGACGGCGAGGGCGGGGGCGCGGACGGGGGCGCCGGGCCCGGCGCCGCGTCAGCGTCGGCCGGGGGCAGGGGCGTTGCCGAGGGCGCGGGCGTTGCCGAGGGCGCGGCGGAGGACGGCGGCGCGGACGGTGCCGACGGGGTGGACCGGCCGACCACCAAGGTCGCCCCGGGCCGCCGGAGCGACGCGACCCGGCTGCTGAACGGGCGTTACCGGCTGGGCTCCGTCGTCGGGCGCGGCGGCATGGGCACGGTGTGGCGGGCCACCGACGAGGTGCTCGGCCGTTCCGTCGCGGTCAAGGAGCTGCGGCTGTCGGCCGGGGTCGACGAGGCCGAGCGCAAGCGCATGATCACCCGCACTCTGCGGGAGGCCAAGGCCATCGCCACCATCCGCAGCCGAGGCGTCGTCACCATCTACGACGTGGTCGACGAGGGCTCGCGGCCGTGGATCGTGATGGAGCTGATCGAGGGGCGCTCGCTGGCCGACATCATCCGGCAGGACGGCCCGATGTCCCCGCGCCGGGCCGCCGAGATCGGCCTGGCCATCCTCGACGTGCTGCGCGACGCGCACGGCGCCGGCATCCTCCACCGGGACGTCAAGCCGTCCAACGTGATCGTCGCCGACGACGAGGGCCGGGTGGTGCTGACGGACTTCGGCATCGCCAAGGTCGAGGGCGACCCGTCCATCACCTCCACCGGGATGCTGGTGGGCGCGCCCTCCTACATCTCGCCCGAGCGGGCCAGGGGCGCCTCGCCCGGGCCGCCGGCGGACATCTGGTCGCTGGGCGCGCTCCTCTACTGCTGCGTCGAGGGCCGCCCGCCCTACGACGAGGGCAGCGCCATCGCCACCCTGGCCGCCGTGATGCACGACCCGGTGCCGCCGCCGACCCAGGCGGGCGACCTGACCGAGCTGATCATGGAGTCGCTGCGGAAGAAGCCGGAGGAGCGGCCGGCGGAGCCCCGGGTGCGGGAGCTGCTCAACGAGGTGTTGGGCGGCGGGGAGGGTTCGGGTTCGATCACGGACCACCAGACGTTGATGGTCGGGCGGCGCCCCACGCCCAAGCCGGGCTCCACGTCGGCCGTTCGCGGCGGGGCGGGCGCTGCGGGAGGGGCGGCCGGCGGGGCGGCCAAGGGCGGTTCCACCGCCGGGACTTCGGCCGGTGCCGCCGCCGCGCGCTCCTCCGCCCGTTCCTCCGCGCCGGCGGTCTCGCCGAAGCCGGGCGCGAGCGACCCGCGCACGCCGGCGCGTGCGACGGCGGCCGTCTCCGCCGACGTCGCCCCCGAGGCCACCGGCGCTGCCTCGGACGCTCCCGGCACGCCGCCCCCTCCCGTGCGGTCCGGCGGCGCGGCGGACGCGGCCGAACGGCGCCGGCTGATGCTGGCGATCGGCGCGGTCGCGGTGGCGCTGGTCGTGCTCGGCACGGCCGTGGTGATCTGGCTCTCCGGCGGCGACGACGCCTCCGACGAGGGCGGCAGCGGCGGTCAGGAGCAGGGCGAGACCGAGGGGCAGGCGGGTCAGGAGGGGAACGACCCCGACCCCGAGGGCGAGTCCGACGGCGGCGCCGGCGAGACGGAGAACGGCGGCGGCGAGGCCTCGGGCGAGTCAGGAGAGACGGGGGAGACGGGTGACTCCGCCGAGTCCGGTGGCGGCGAGGACGCCGGCGGCGGGGACGATGGCCCGCCCGGCACCTCCCCGGAGAACGACCCGGACGCCGAGCCGGACAGCCCGACCGGCTACGCCCAAGTCGTCGACGCGGACTTCCACTTCAGCATCTCGCTGCCGCAGGGCTGGGAGCGGGTGGGCATAGCCGGGCAGAACTCGGGCGCCATCTACGCGGCCGAGCCCGGCAGCCCGGTCAAGGTTCAGGTCGACTTCAACGACCGGCCCGGCGCCGACGCCGAGGCCGCCTGGCGCGACCTGGAGCCGGCCGTGCGGAGCAACAGCCGGGACTACGAGCGGATCGGCATCGAGAGCATCGAGTGGCGCGACTATCCGACGGTCGCCGACTGGCAGTTCGAAAGGGTCGAGGACGGGGAAAGAGTCCGGGTGCTCAACCGTGGCTTCAAGGTCGACGATGACCGGGGCTACGCGATCATGATCACCTGTCCGGTGGACGCGTGGGAGGAGGGCTCGTGCCGCACGCTGCGCGAGACGGCCTTCCAGACCTTCGCACCGCTGGAGTGAGGCGCGTTCCCGTTCGCCCGCCGGCGCCCGGCAGCCGGTTCGCTCCCGGCCGATCGCTCCTGCTTGAGCGCATCTGGACGAGAGTGACCGGATCTGACTGGGGTTGGCGTAGGGCTGAATGGGACTGAGAAGAATCGTCAGTTGACGGACCGTAGCCGAGCGGGTGCCCCGCGCCGTATCGTGGGAAGCCGTCCGGCGGGTGGGCACGCGGTGGGGAGGCGCAAGGTGGACAAGTACGCGGGGCGGCTGCTGGCCGATCGCTACCGGCTGCCCCAAACCCCGTCGGACGAGTTCGAGTTCGTGGAGTCCCGGGCCTTCGACACCGCCAGCGGCCAGGAGGTCCTGGTGCGGCAGGTGCCGCTGCCCGAGGTCGTGGACGCCGAGTTGGTGGACGGCCCCGGCCGGCACGGCGGCGCGGCGGGCGCGGGGCGCGGCGCGGGCGCCGACCGCGCCACCAGGACGCCCGACGACCCCGTGGTCCGGCGGGCCGTCGAGGCCGCCACGGCGGCGGCGGCGCTGCCCGACCACCCGAGGCTCGACCAGGTCTTCGACGTCTTCGTGCAGGGCGACGGGCTGTGGATCGTCAGTGAGTTAGTCCCCGCGAGGCCGCTGGCCGCGCTGCTGGCGGAGGAACGCCTCGGGCCCTACCGCGCGGCCGAGGTGGCCGCCGACCTGCTGGCCGCGCTGCGGATCGTGCACGCGCACGGCTGGACCCACCGCAATGTCACCGCGCGCACGGTGCTGATCTGCGACGACGGCCGTGCCGTGCTGACCGGCCTGGCGGCCGGCGCGGCGGAGGAAGTCCTCTGCGGCTACGACCCGTTGCCCGCGCCCGACATCCCCGACACCTTCGCCGCGCACCCGAGGAAGGGCATCTCGGGCCCTGAGCCCGGGCCCGGCTCCTCGGGCCGGGTGGCCATGGAGAAGCCGGCGGGATGGCCGCCGGGCGGCGGTGGCGGGGCGCCGGGGCCTGGAACGGCCGGTGTTGGCGGCGTGCCGGCGCCTGGTCCCGCCGGTGCCGGTGCGGGTGGCTGGCCGGGGAACGACCCGGCGGGTGTGGGCCGGCCGGACAACGTTCCCCGTGCGGGCGCTGGCGCACCCGACGAGCCCACGGGCGCGGGCGGTTGGCCGCCCGCGCC
>NZ_RFFJ01000049.1 GCF_003696235.1 Streptomyces triticirhizae | reverse complement strand
GGCCGCCGCCGCGCGGGCCTCGACGTCCCGGGCGTGGGCCCGGGCCGCCCGGGCGTCGGCCTCGGCGGCGCGCAGCCGACGCAGGTCACGGGCGCGCGACCACAGCGCGCCAACGAACACCGCCAGCGCGACCGTCAGCGCCGCGAGCACCACCCCCGTCATGAGTCCTCCGTCTCACCGGTCCGTTCCGGCCGGCGCCCACCTCGACCCGCTCAGCCGCCGGACCTCAACTCATGGGCCAGCAAGGCGACTTCGGTCATCACTTCGAGAATGCCGGGCCGCTGGGTGCCATCGAGGTGACGGTACTCGGTGCCGATGGTCACCACCAGCCGCTCAGGCAACTCCAGTTCCGGAGCGATTCCTTCCGCGATCACCCGGCGCGCGGCCTCGGGAGCCGGCACCCCCGCCGCGTGCAGCGCGTGGGCGCGCTCCCGCACCTGCTCCAGATACGCGATGTGCGCGCGGACCCCGGCCCGGTCCAGCACCGGGCCGTGGCCGGGAACGAACACCTCGGCCTCGGTGGCCAACACCCGCTCACAGGCGGCGACGACCCCGCTCAACGGGCCGGCCCAGTGCACCGGGTGGTCCCCGGGCCGCTCCGGCGTGGAGGCGAAGACCACGTCCCCGGTGAACACCACGCGCTGCGCCGGCAGATGGACGATGAGGTCGCCCGAGGTGTGCGCCGGGTCCAGGGAGAACAGCCGCACCGGGTAGTCGCCGACGGACAGCTCCAGCTCGCCGGTGAAGAAGGTGTGCGGCTGGACCGGCTCCGTGGTCGCCCAGTCGAACACCCCGAAGTGGCGCCGCAGATACGCCCCCAGCGGGGTCTCCGGGTCGCTGCCGACCACCAGCGCGTGCAGCTGCTGGGGCGGCGGCTCGAAGCACATCTGGTCGCGCGCGCCCCGGGTGACGATGATCTCCGCCTCGGGAACGACCCCGGCGCCCCAGTAGTGGTCGCCGTTGCCATGGGTGACGACCACCCGGTCGATGGCCACCCCCTCCGGCAACAGCGCCCGGCTGCGGTCGAGGAACTCGCCCGCGAGCACCGGGTCGTAGGGGGTGTCGATCCACAGCGCGGTGCGGGGCGAGATCAACAGGCCGCAGTTCGCCAGCCCCCAGCCACGCCGGGGAGGCAGCCACGCGTGGAGGTCCTTGCTTATCTCGGACACGGTCCAGTCCCTGGTCGTCATGGTTCGTGATTATGCCGTCACCGGCTGACAGCGGAACCCGCCCATGATCCGGAAGGTTTCCGGAAGTTTTCGGTGAGATTCCTGCGGACTCTCGGCACGAGAGACGGAACCCGCCCGTCAACCCTGCGGCAACGCCTCGCCGTTGAGCCACTGACCAGCGATCACCGCCATGGGGGCGCTCCCATCCGCGCGGGAATTTCTTCCGGGAACCTTGCGGTAACTGTTGACAGCCCGACAGCTCCAGAGCATTGTCATGGCATCGACAGCGGGTCGTTGGCCGGCCAACACCCCGTCGATCCGGGCCACTTCACCGTGTGCCCGGCCTCTCCGGTCGCGGGCCGCACGACGACCGGCCAAGCCCCGCCGCGTTGCCCGGGACGTCAACGCGCGGTCGGCCGCGACCCGCCCCCGCGCGGGTAGCGGCCGGGGTCGCCTCGCGCCGCCTGGCCACCGCCAGCCTTCACACAGGGAGAACGGCATGGACATGAGCAACCGCAGGGACGGGAACGGGGACCCGAGCAGGGACGAAGCCCCCACCCCCAGGATCAGCCGCAGGACCCTCATCGGCGGCGCCGGCGCCCTGGCGCTGGCCTCCGCCTCGGTGCTGACGCTGCCCGGCACCGCGCAGGCGCAGACCATCACGGACAACCAGGAGGGCACCCACAACGGCTACTACTTCTCGTTCTGGACCGACTCGAACGGAACCGTCTCCATGACCATGGGGAACGGCGGCCAGTACAGCACCCAGTGGAGCAACACCGGCAACTTCGTCTGCGGCAAGGGCTGGGCCAACGGCAGCCGCCGCACGGTGAACTACTCCGGCTCCTTCAACCCGTCCGGCAACGGCTACCTGTGCCTCTACGGCTGGACGTCCAACCCGCTCGTCGAGTACTACATCGTGGACAGCTGGGGCACCTACCGGCCCACCGGTGATCACCGGGGCACGGTCAACGCCGACGGCGGAACGTACGACATCTACCACACGATGCGCTACAACGCCCCGTCGGTCGAGGGCACCCAGACCTTCCCGCAGTACTGGTCGACGCGGCAGTCGAAGCGGGTCGGCGGCTCGATCAACACCGGCGCCCACTTCGACGCCTGGGCCAACGCGGGCATGAACCTCGGTGACTTCCGCTACTACATGATCATGGCGACCGAGGGCTACCAGAGCAGCGGCAACTCCAACATCACGGTGAGCTGAGGCGCGTTCGGAGAACGGCGGGCCGAGGCGCGTTCGGAGAACGGCGGGGCGAAGAGCCCGGTGAGCGGCGGGCGTTCGGCCCGTTGAGGGCCTCGGGGGCAACCCCGGGGGTGTGTGCGGGTGGCGCGGCGGCCCAGGTCGCCGCGCCACTTCCCCGCCGGGCGGCGTTCGCGGCGGGCTGTGTTCGCGGGCGGGCGGTGTTCGCGGGCGGGCGGTGTGCCCGGTCAGGGCGCGGACGGGGTCGGCGGGTTGGGCCGGGTGGCCGTGGCGCGGGCGAAGCGGGCGGCCCAGGAGGCGACGGCGGCGTGGAGTTCGGGCGGATGGACGACCCGGAACTCGGCCTCCAGGGCGCCGAGCATCATCAGCGGCCACTCCAGGGAGTTGACGCTCATCCGCACCCGGGAGCGTTCGGGGTCGATCTCCTCCACCGTGCTCCAGCGGCCGATGCGGCCGCGCACGGTCGCGGCCGGCGCCTCGACGACGGCCTCCACCTCGTACGGCGCGGACGGCTCGCTGAACCGGGCCCGCACAAACGCGGCCGCGTCCTCCGCCGGCAGCTCGCGTGGCCGGAACCGGCCGCCGTCGGCCACGGGGCGGGTCAGCCGGTCGAGGCGGAAGACGCGCCAGTCCTGCCGGTCCAGGTCGTGGGCGACCAGATACCAGCGGCGGCCCAGGGAGACCAACCGGTGCGGCTCGACCCGCCGTTGGGACCGGCGGTCGTCGCCCGCCGTGTAGTCGAAGGTGAGCCGCTCGTTGTCCCGGCAGGCCAACGCCACCACCGTCAGCGCGGCCGGATCGACGGCCGCCGGGCCGGCGCCGCCCCACTCCGCCGCCTCGGTCACCGCGCGCAGCGCCTCCACCCTGCGCCGCAGCCGGGCCGGCATCACCCGCGCCACCTTGGCCAGCGCCCGCACCGAGGACTCGGCGATGCCCTCCACCGCGCCCTGGGCGGCGATGTGCAGGCCGATGGCCAGGGCGACGGCCTCGTCGTCGTCGATCACCAGGGGCGGCAACGCGGCGCCTGCGGCCAGTTGGTAGCCGCCCTCGACGCCGCGCCGCGCCTCGACCGGGTAGCCCAACTCCCGCAGCCGGTCGACGTCGCGGCGCAGGGTGCGGGCGGACACCCCCAGCCGCTCGGCCAGTTCGGTTCCCGACCAGTGGCGGTGGTTCTGGAGGAGGGACAGGAGCCGCAGGGTCCGGGTGCTGGTGTTGGCCATGTGTCCACAGTCTTCCGAGGATTGCGGACAGAAAGTGACCGCTAGGACTTCTAGTCTGATCACAGATCGGCGGAAACGAAAAGCCCCGGCGCCCGACCGTGGAAGGCGGAAGACCCATGACCACCTCGCAGCAGACCACCCCGGAGCAGACCACCCCGACGACGGGCGGCCCGGAGCCGACCGGCTCGGACGCGGGACGGGTGCTCGACGGGGAACGGGCCAACCTGCTGGAGACGCTCGCCCACCAGCGGCACTTCCTCCGGTTCACCACGCGGGGGCTCAGCGACGATCAGGCCAGGCAGCGAACCACCGCGAGCGAACTGACCCTGGGCGGCCTCGTCAAGCATGTGAGCGCCACCGAGCGGAACTGGGCCGAGTTCATCGTGGAGGGCCCCTCGGCGCTGGGCGACTTCTCCGCCATGACCGAGGAGGACTTCGCCCAACGGGCCGACGAGTTCCGGCTGCTGCCCGAGGAGACCCTGGCGGGGGTGCTGGCGGAGTACGCCGAAGTGGCCCGACGCACCGACGAGTTGGTCGCCACCCTGGAGGACCTGAACGTCTCGCACCCGCTGCCGTCGGCGCCCTGGTTCGAGGAGGACAAGCGCTGGTCGGCCCGGCGGGTCCTGCTGCACATCATCGGCGAGACGTCCCAGCACGCCGGCCACGCCGACATCATCCGCGAGTCCCTGGACGGCGCGCTGAGCATGGCCTGAACGGGCTCCCGCGCCTCGACTCCGCCGCCGCGCACCGGAGTTGAGCCCGGCCGCACGGGCGGAAAGGCACGGGCGGGGTGGTCCAACGGCCGCGTCGGCGGGGAGGCCCGGCGGTCGAGTCGACGGAAAGGCCCCGGCGGTCGGGTCAGCGGACGATGGTCTGGATCTCCTGGACCTCGACGTCCTGGGCGGTGGTGTAGGTCCCGTCCGGCAGGTCGCCGCCGGTGCCGCCCGAGCCCTGCCAGGCGACGCTCCAGGTCAGGCCGGCGGAGAGCTGGTAGGGGCCGGTGGCGTGGGTGGCGCGGAGATAGGTGACCCCGCAGGGCGGCGCCTGTTCGGGGGCCCCGCCGGGGAAGGGCGTGCCGATGGCGCCGCCGTCGCCGGTCGGGCAGGTGCCGGAGGACGGGTGGAGCGAGGCGTCCTCGGTGCCGGGGCGGATCGTGAGGGCGCTGGGCTCGGCGCGGGTGGTGGCCCAGATGTCGTAGCCCTCGACCTGGGCGGTGACCTCGACCGGCTGGTAGTCCGCCGCGTCGAGCCAGATCCAGGTGGGCAGGTTGACGGTGTGCTCGGCCTCCGGGTTGGTCTCGATCGCGGTCTCCGGCACCCGGGTGTTGGCATAGGCCAGCTCGGCCAACAGCTCGGGCGTGGGAACGCCCGGGATGTCGGGCGGGGCGTCGCCGAAGTCCACCCAGAACGTCGGCTCGTCGCAGGCCAGTTGGCCCTCGTGGTCGTTGGACGCCGTGTTGATCACGCTGGTCCACCACATGCCCTCGCCCTCGCGGTCGAGGTTGTGGTCGTTGTACTCGCTGTCCTCGCCGTACGCCTCCTCGTGCATCCGCGCGGCCTCGCCCTTGCCGGAGTGCAGCGGGGTGTTGTTCAGGTAGTCCTCGAAGCTCTGCTTGAACTCGGTGGGCGTGTAGGTGGGGGCGTAGTAGCAGGGCGGTGGCGTCCAGGAGGTGTCGGCGCTGCTGATCGGCCCGCCGCCGCCTGTGTTGCCGCCGCGCGTGGTGATGGTGATGCCGGCGTGGGCGCTCAGGCCACGGTCGTCGCCGCCGCCCTGGCCTGAGGTGTCCTCGGTGTTCCTGTTGAAGCGGCCCCGGTTCTCCTCCTCGGCCGACGCCTGTGGCGCGTGGGCGAGTTGGGCGGCGAGCAGCGCGCCCAGGGTGAACAGGAGCGCGGCGGCGGGTCGGGGGCGCCCCGGGCTCCGGGCAGCGGTGCGTCCCTCATCCGGTAGGGGGTGCTGGCTCAACATCTGTCCGTCTCCGGGTCGGCCACTGCCTCGGTGGTCTGCCACACTCCGGCCTCGTTCCGGTCCAGCTGGGTCAGGTAGTGGACCCTCGCGGTCACGCCGGAGTCGGGATCGACCTCGCCGGTGCTGCGGACGGTGGTCAGGGACTCGCTGGCATCGATGCAGTAGCGGACCGTCGCGCGGCCGGCCTCCTCGTCGACGGTCACCTCCCGGTCGTAGTAACGGGTGGTGCCGGTAAAGCTCTCGTCGTTCTCGACGAGGGACTCGATCCACTCGACCGCCGAGGTCAACGCCTCGCCGGAGGAGTAGAAGCCGAGCGCGGGGCGCTCCAGGTCGCCGCTGGTGATGGCCTCGTCGAGGGAGTTGACCCGACGCTCGTGGTCGGCCAGCACGGCCAACTCCACGGGGTCGTCGGTGGCGACCTCCTCGAAGACGTTGGTCACCTCGTCGGGCAACGCGATCTCGGGCCGCTCGATGCCGTCGTCCGGGGTGGCGCCCTCGTCCTCCCTCTCGGCCTCCGGGGATTCGCCGGCCGCGTCAACGCCCGGGATCTCCTCCTCGCCGCCGTCGTCCCCGCCGCAGGCGGTGAGCAGCAGGGAGGCCGTCGCCAGGCCGACGACGAGAGCGAGTCGCGGTCGTGTTCGGCGCTTCACGGCGGCTCCGGGGATGGCTGAGAGCAGGTTCCCCGTTCAGCTTACGAAGCGACCGTCGCCCCGGGGAGGGTTCAAACAGGTTGAGAACGGGGTGAGTTCCGGGTGCCCCTCGCCACGGGGGCGGGCCCGGGCCGCCTCCGTGGTGGACCCGGGGGCCCAACCGGTCCGGGCCGGTGCGCTCCGGGGCCGCTCGTCACCGCAGCAGGGCCGGCCATTCGGGGGCACTGGCGATGGCGCGCAACGTCTCCGTGCTGAAGGGCAACGTGGAAGCGGCCCTGGGGGTGACATAGATGTCGATCGACGCGCCGTCGGGGTAGTAGACGTCGGCATAGACGCCCCGCTCCGATGGGCCGGTCGGGCAGATGTCCACTCGGGTGGAGTCCTCCAGGAACTCGGAGACGCAGGCCGGGTCCTGCCCCTCGCTCCCGCCGCCGAAGCTGCCCGGCGGGTAGGTGTTGATCTCGACATTGGCCACGTCGGTCCCGTTGCTGACGGCCAGGGAGGCGCTGCCCGGATCGTTCGACGGGACATCGGTGATGTCCAGCCCCTCGGGCGCCAACGCGCGGAAGAGGGCCTGGAGATCGGCGGGCGGAACGTCCACCGTGATCACGCCGGCGTCGCTCCCGACGGTGTCGTCGAACTCCTCCGGGGCGCCATGCAGCGCGTCCGCCCGGTCGAAGAGCCCCTCCCAGACGGGAGCCTCGCTGAGCCGTATCAACTCGGTCTCGCTGAGCGGCGGAACCGTGTTCTCCGGGAGCGCCCCGGGCTCCTCGGCCGAGAGGGAGACGGACAGCTGCCGCATCCCCTCGTCCGAACCCCAACGGGTGGGGGACTCCACCCACACGGTCCAGGAAGGGTAGGCGCCCGCCTTGCCCAGGCCGTCCTCGTCACTGACCTGCTCGCGCTCCAGGAGGGTCCGCACCGAGCCGTCCGCCAACTGGGCCTCCTCGCAGCGCATTCCCTCCTCGGCGTCCGCCTCCGTGCAGCCCGTCTCGAACGCGTCCTCGTCCGTCTGCCAGCGGGCGAGCGTCACATTGAGGACGAAGGCGACGTCCCCCGTGCTGACCCTTGCGGAGACGCTGGGGTCCCCCGAGCGGTTGACGCCGACCGCCTGCGTCCGGGAGACCGAGACCTCGTCGGGGAGCAGCTCCGTGAGGGCGGCGATCAGCTCGGCGTCGGTCTCGGGGACGGCGGCGGCCGCGGGCGTCTCCTCGCCGCCCCGGTCGTCCGCGCGGCCGATGCCGCCGGGGAGTTGGGCGGCGAACACGGCGATCCCGGCGACGGCCAGGGCGCCGGTGACGGTGGCCGCCCGCCTGCGCCACAGCCTGGCCCGGCCGCGTCGCAGGCCGTGCTCCGCGAGAACCCCAGGGACGGGGGGCTCGAACCGGCTGCCGGCCTCGCGCAGCGTGGCGGCCAACTCCCGCTCGAACGGGGTCGGTTCGGAGGAGTTTGACTCGAAGGAGGTCGGTCGGTCGGTGCCTGGCTCGTTGGTCATGGAGAGTCCCCTTCCGCCTGTCAGACGGCGGTCAGTTCGGAGAAGCTGGTCTGGCCCAGCTCGGCTCTGAGCTTGGCCAGCGCACGGCTGGAGCGGGAGCGGACGGCGCTGGAGCTGGTACGCATGGCCTCCGCCGTCTGTTCGATGCTCAGGTCCTCCCAGTACCGCAGGACCAACACGGCCCGGTCCTTGGGTGGAAGGGTGGCAAGAGCCTGGAGCAGGGTGACCCGAAGCGAGGAATCCCCTATCTCCACGGGCCGATCCGGCAGCCAGGGGGCCGGCTGCTCTTGGCTGCTGCGTCGCCTGCGGTGCGTCAGGCAGACCCGGACCAGCGCCTTGCGCGCATAGGCGTCCGGGTTCTCGATGCAGCGTCTGCGGTTCCACACCGTGAACATCCGGCCGAGGGTCTCCTGCACAAGATCCTCGGCGAGATGGATGTCCCCACCGGCCATCAGGCACGCAGACCGGTAGAGCGCCGGGCTGCGGCTCTCGGCGAACTGGCGAAAAGACTCCTCGTCCCGCCGCCCCATCACGTCCCCCTGGCTGTTGCTCTCTCGGCCCGGGGACGTCCATGGTCGCCCCCGGGCCACTGGGATGGTGACACGGGCGGCGCCAACCGGTGGCGCCACCCGTGTCGGCTCCTCGACCGCCGGCCGAGGTCAGCCGCATCAGCTGAAGAGCGCCCGCCACTCGTCGGCGATCACGATCTCGGCCAACTCCGCCGCGCTCAGCGGGGTGTCAACCCGGCTGGGCTCCGACTCCCAGTCCTCCATGTTCCACGAGGTGATGTCGAGGCCACTGCCGTCGGGGTAGGTCACCACGGCCCAGCTCAGCGCGACCGGGTCATCCTCGCTGGCCGCCCAGTCGCAGAACCACAGCAGGGTGCCGTCCGCCAGCTCCTCCTCCTCGCACTGCGGCTCGTCGGCCGCGTCATCCGGGGACAGGCGAGTGACGGCCGACGGCTCCTCCTCCGGAGCCTCGATCGGCGTGGCGGTCGTGATGTCGACCAGCCCGGGGCCGTTCCCGTCGTCGACGGTCAGCATCGCCCGGCCGGGGTCGTCGTCGGTGCCGTCGATGATCTCCAGGCCCTCGGGGGCCAGGGCACGGAAGGTGGAGCGCAGCTCGGCCGACGGGATGTCGGTGGACGGGTCCTCCCAGTCCTCCGGCGGACCCCACTGCTCGTCGGCCGCGTCGAACACCTGCTGCCAGACCGGGGCCTGGACGACTTCGGCGAGCTGCTCGAAATCAACCGGGGGCGTGTAGGAGTCCGGGTCCTCCAGGCCCGACAGCTCCTTGCCCTCGGAGAGCACCACCGTGCGCCCGCCCGGCTCCTCCGGGCCGTCCCCGCCCGGGCCCTCCAGCCAGACCTCCCAGTCCCGCTGGTGGAAGGGCTCTTCGACCTCCCCCTCGTCCGAGTAGTCCCAGGTGACATAGGAGAGGATGGAGCCGTCCGGCAACTCCGTGTCCTCGCAGGTGAAGCTCTCGTCACCCGGCTCCGGCTCCCCGAAGCCCTGGCAGCCGGCGACCTCCCGCCAGTCGTTCGTCGGGATGCGGAAGGCGCTCAGGTCGAACGTGGTGCCGCCCGTGCCGTCCTCGGCCACCAGGGAGGCGCTGACATCGGGCCCCTCGTCCAGTCCGAAGCCCTCGGACTCCGTGATCTCCAGCTCCTGCGGAAGCAGCTCCGTCAGCGTGGCGACCAACTCCTCGCCCGTCTGCGGGACCTGTCCCTCGTCCGCCGACGGGTCAGCGAGCCTCCCCGTCTCCGCGTAGCTGGGAGAGGCGGCGACCATGGTGGCCATCGCCGCCGTGGCCACGGCGGCCATCAACGCCAACCGGCGCTTGGACGACCGCCGCTCGACCGTCTCCCCGCTGTGCTTGCTCATGCGCTACGTCTCCCTCGTGGCTCTCATCGGCTCGGGCCTTCCGGCCCTCCGGCGAGCGCGTCCCCCGCGTCTCTCGCCCCGTCACCCATAAAGACGCGCTGACCCACGGCGCATGTCGCAGACATTCCCAAAGTTTTTTTCGCGGCGGCGCCCGCGACGACGGCGGCCCGCCCACGGCGGCGCGACGCCGAGGGCCGCCGCCGGCCCGTTCCGCGTGGGCGACACCGCCGCCCCCGGCGACGCGCCCACCGCCTCCGGCATCGCGCAGGACGTGCGACAGACCGCCACCGTCCTGGGCGACATCGTCTTCCCGCTGAGCGGCACCTCGGGCCCCGGCCATGGCGCGGCCGTTCCGCCGAGGCGTTCCGGGAGAACTTCGACGACGACTTCCGCCCCAAGGTGGCGGCCGCCAGGGAGTCCTTCGCCGTCGCCGCCTCCGCGCTGGAGGACTGGGCAGCGCACAGGCCCGAGGCGCAACGCCGCGCCCGCGACCTGGAGATCGAGGCCCGCGAGGCCCAGTCCGCCCTCGCGGCGCTGCCCTCACCCACGCCGCACCAGCTCTCCCTGACGCTCCGCTCGGCGGGGACGCTCTTCGTCGGCAGCTCACCGCGGCTGATCGACGGGAAGCCGTCCACGGCGACCCTGCTGGTCACCGTGCGCGGCTTCGACTACGGCGACGACCCACGCGTCGCCGCCGAGGGCGCGCTGCACGCGATGGTGGCCGCCAAGGGGAAGGGCTGGACGGGCGGGGTGTACGAGCTGCCGTGCGGCCCCGCCGCCGTGGTCACCGGCGGGCACGCCTACGAGGTGCCCTGGAAGGACCCGTCCCGGCCCCCGTTCACGCCGCGCTTCGCCGAACTCCAGGCGCACATCCCGGTGCCCACCCACCCGTCGCTGCCCGAACGCCACCTGCTGACGGTCACCTTCTCCACGCCCCACCCGGGGCACTGGGACGCCTACATGCCCTCTGTCGCACGGCTGTTGCACACCGTTACCTTCGTCCCCGAGGGTTCGGCGCCCGCCGAGACCGTGAGCACGTCCCGGAAGGAAGGCGAGCCGGCACGGCGATCATGAAGGGCACGATCATCGAGAAGGGCACCCAACGCGCCGCGCGACACTGCCCGCAGGAGCGCCCCCGGGTCGTCTTCCAGGTGTCCGTCGGGTCGTTGGGCGAGACGCTGTTCTGGGCGTCCTTCCTCTTCTGGGTGCTCGACCTCTACGAGACGCTGGTCGAGCGGCTCTACACGGTCGTCCTGACCGACCACCATGTCCTGTTCCTCCGCACCGGCCGCGTCTTCCACCGCGTCAAGCGGGTCAAGTACGCGATTCCGCGCGGGCAGTTCCACGAGATGTTCGGCGACATGACGTGGGACGGCGAGGGCGAGGCCCGGTTCCGCCTCCGGCTGCCGCGCGGCCGGCGCCGCAGGAAGGCGAACGTGGCGCTGGCCTGGCAGCAGGAGTTCCACTACTTCCTCACGGCCCTCGCCCAGGACCACCAGCCGCAGGGACAGCAGCGGGTCCAGGCGCAGGGCGGGTACGGCGTTCCGCAGGCGGGGCACGGGCCGGGGCACGGGCCGGGGCAGCGACAGGCGTACGGGCCCGGCCCGCCGGCCCAGCGCTAGCGCGCCGGCGGCCGCGCGCCGGCGCACCGGGTCAGGGGATCACCTCGGCCGGCGGGGGCGGTCCCGGCGGGGTCGCGTCGGGGCCGAAGGGGGTGCCGCCGAGCTGTTCGCGGTGGTGTGGGGTGGCCCACCCGGACAGGTCGGGCCCGGCCGGGACGACCCCGGTCGGGTTGATGCCGCTGTGCACCCGGTAGTAGTGCTGCTTGATGTGGTCGAAGTCGACCGTGTCGCCGAACCCCGGCGTCTGGTACAGGTCGCGGGTGTACGCCCACAGCACCGGGTCCTCGGTCAGCTTGTTGCGGTTGCACTTGAAGTGGCCGTGGTACACCGCGTCGAACCGCACCAGCGTGGTGAACAGCCGGATGTCGGCCTCGGTGATGTGATCGCCGACGAGGTAACGCCGTTCCGCCAGCCGCGCGGAGAGCTGGTCGAGGCGGTGGAAGACGTCCGCGTACGCCGCCTCGTACTCGTCCTGGTCGGTGGCGAACCCGGCGCGGTAGACGCCGTTGTTGACGTCGTGGAAGATCTCCTCGGCGATCTCGTCGATCTCGTCGCGCAGCCGCTCCGGGTAGAGGTCCGGCGCGCCGGGCCGGTGCGACGCCGTCCACTCCGTGGCGAGGTCGAGGGTCATCTGCTGGAAGTCGTTGGTCACGAGCGTTCCGGTGGGAACGTCCACGATCGCCGGCACGCTGACCCCGCCCGGGTAGCCCGTCTCCCGCGCGTCGTACGCCTCGTGCAGGAAGCGGATGCCCAGCACCGGGTCCCGCCCGTCCGGGTCAAGGGTGAACCGCCAGCTGCGGTCGTCCTGGATCGGGTCGACCACGCCCAGCGACAGCGCGGACTCAAGGCCCAGCAGCCGCCGGGAGATCAGCACCCGGCTCGCCCAGGGGCAGGCCCGGCTCACCACCAGCCGGTACCGACCGGCCTCCACCGGCCAACCGTCCCCGCCCTCGGCGGTGATGCGGTCGGTGAAGTGGCTCCGCGAACGCTTGAACTTCTTTCGGCCGTACTCGGTGTTGCCCTCGCCCAACCCGGTCATTCCGCTTCCGTCGTCCCTTCGCAGTCTCGTCGGGTTCCGTCCGGCTCCCCAACGGTTCGGAGCGTCCCGGCGATCAGAGCATCCCGGCCGGCGCGGGGCACCTCTGCCACGCCGAATGCCGCGCCGAACGGTTCGGCGCCGCCCGGCGACGGCCGGAACGGCCGGGCCCGGCGCCCCGGTCGGCCGGCGCCGACCGGCCGCGCCCGGCGCTTCCGCTTCGAACGCAGCGTGCCCGCGCACGGCGCGTTCATGCGGCGCCCCGCCCCCGAATCGGCGGGCGCCGTCCGCGCGGTCGCCGCGTGGGGCGGCCGTAACGAACAAGCCAACTGACCCCGAACACACGGGACATGTGGACGCAACGGTTTCGTGGCGCGCCGGGAGGAGGTACGTTGCTTGCGGGAGCGCTCCCACGATGCACGGCGGTATACCTCGACGACGGTTCGAGGCGACCACCCCCCAGCCGCGCACGGTGGAGGCGAGCAGGTGAGCCGTTCGCCGGCCGGCCACGCGGAAGCGGCGGTCGTCCGACCCGGAGTCGAGGAGGACACTAGAGGGGACCCCCCACATGGCCATTCGACCTCCCAACGACCGGAGCAAGTCTCCGCTGCGCAGGGCGCGTTACCTGAGCCTTCTGGTGACGGCGCTCATCGCCCTGGTGATGACGAGCCTGCCATCCCCCGCGTCGGCCCACGGCGTCGCGATGTCGCCAGGGTCGCGCACCTACCTCTGCTACCGGGACATGATCGAGAACGGCACCCCGGCCAACCCGGCCTGTGCCGCCGCGGTGGCGGAGACCGGCACCACCCCGCTCTACAACTGGTTCGCCGTGCTGGACTCCAACGGCGGCGGCCGCACCCAGGGTTACATCCCGGACGGGGAGCTGTGCAGCGGCGGCCACAACGGGCCGTACGACTTCTCCTCCTACAACGCGGCCCGCGCCGACTGGCCGACCACCAGCCTCCGGGCCGGCTCGACCATCGAGATCAAGTACAGCAACTGGGCCGCCCACCCGGGTGACTTCGACGTCTACATCACCAGGAGCGGCTGGTCCCCCACCCAGCCCCTGGGCTGGGGTGACCTCGAACTCATCGACAGCGTCACCGACCCGCCCCAGTCCGGCGGCGCCGGCTCCGACGGCGGGCACTACTACTGGAACGTGACCCTGCCGTCCGACCGGACCGGCCAGCACATCCTGTATGTGCACTGGATTCGCTCCGACAGCCAGGAGAACTTCTACTCCTGCTCGGACGTGGTGCTGAACTGAGGTGAGCTGAACCCAGCCCACCCGAACCCCAGCCCACCCGAACCGGGTTGACCCGAGTGATCGGGTTCGCGGGCGAGGGCCCGCCGGGGATCGCCCGGCGGGCCCGTCCGACGGCCCCCGACCCGGTGCCCCAGGAAGATCACCGACGATGACGCGAGCGCGTCATCGTCAACGCCCCTGAAGAGAGGCCGAAGAACGCCACCCGCCGGTGAGCACAGCCGACGAGTTCCTCGACGAAGTCGCCACCTTCCGCCGACGCATCCCCAACCTCACGGGGCAGTGCCTCTAGGCCACAAACAGGTCCTCCGGCAGTCCGCCGGGCCGGTCCTCGACGCCGGACTGCCGCAGCCCCACCGTCCACAGCCGCCGCTGCACGGCAGGGTCGGCGGACACCGGGTTGGGGTCAACGGCGCGCTTCTCATGGAAATAGGCCCCGTTGATCCGCTCGGCGTCCTCCCGCTCGGCGAGGCGGACGATGTTCTCCGCCCCGTATCCCGCGCGGTGGGGCGCGATGATGAAGGTCGAACGCACCATCTTCGTGGCGCACATGCCGGGGTGCAGGCTCACCGCTGTCACGCCCCGCCCGCCCATGCGCCGGGCGTAGGCCGCGGTGAAGGTGGTCAGCGCCAGCTTGGACTGGGCATAGGCCGTCATCCGGTCGAATCGCTGCTCCAGTTGCAGGTCGTCCCAGTGCAGGCGCCCCCAGCCCTGGGCGACGGAGCTGACGTTCACCACCCGTCCCCCGGCGGAGTGGAGCGCCGGGGTCAGTCGGAGCGTCAGCGCGAAGGCCGCGAGGAAGTTGACCTGCCACTCCAGTTGGAGGCCGTCGTCGGTCACCCGCCGCGTACGGGGACTGCTGTTGGGGGTTGCCACGCCCGCGTTGTTGACCAGCAGGTCCAGGCGGGGCAACGCCAGCGCGCGGTCGGCCAGGGCGTGCACCGCGTCCGTGCGGGACAGGTCAGCGACCAGCCCCTCTCCCCTGCCGTCGGCCGCCTCGCGTCGCACCTCGCGCAGCACGCGGTCGACGCGCCCGGAGTCGCGCCCATGCACCACCACCCGCCAGCCGCGCCGGGCGAGCCGCAGCGCTGTCTGACGCCCGAGCCCGGACGTCGCTCCGGTGACCAGCGCCACCTGATCCCCACCGTTCATTCCACCGCCCCTTCCCCTGTCGAGCACGCGACAGTACTCAACGTAACGGCGAACGAGACCCACCGCGAGGCCTGAAGGGCCTCGCGCGGTGGTAGCCGTGACACTGGTGCTGCCGGCACCAGTGGTCGAGGCCGGGTCAGGGAAGGCGATCACCAGCGCCCCTAACCTCCCCGTTACCTGCCCTTCCTTTTATTGGCAATGTCACCGACGCAACTATTACCAGCACCACCCCCTACCTATCCCAGCATTTCGTTGACACCCGACATCCCCCCCTGCCAGCATATTCCACCTCACCGCAAACGAGTTACTGGGGGAAATTATGGGGGATTCGGATTCGCTGGAACCCGTTCTCGTGAATACGGCTACCGGAGCGGTGCCCGTCGAAGACCTCGGCATAACGCTCATGCACGAGCACATCTTCGTCCTGAGCACGGAGGTGCACCAGAACAACCTGCAACTCTGGGACGAGCAGGCTCAGATCGACAATGCCGTGCGAATGCTGCGAGCGGCAGCCGAGCGCGGCGTCAAAACCATTGTCGACCTGACGGTCATCGGGCAGGGCCGTTTTATACCTCGCATCAAGGAGGTTGCAAAGCGCCTACCGGAACTCAATATCGTCGTCGCGACCGGCGTGTACACCTACAATGAAGAGCCCATGTACTTCGCGTTCCGCGGCCCGGGGCGCGTCTTTGAGGGACCCGACCCGATGGCCGAACTCTTCATACGGGACATCACCCAGGGAATCGGCGACACCGGTGTGCGCGCCTCCGTGCTCAAGTGCGCCACCGAGACCGAGCACCTGCCCGAAGGCGTCGAGCGCGTGCTGCGCTCCACCGCCCAGGCGCACCGGGAAACCGGCGTGCCGATCCAGACGCACAGTAACGCCCTGGCGCGCAACGGCACGCTCCAACAGAAGGTCTTCGCCGAGGAGGGCGTGGACCTCTCCCGCGTCGTCATCGGGCACTCCGGTGACACCGACGACATCGACTATCTGCGCCAACTGCTCGACGCCGGCTCCTACCTGGGCATGGACCGGTTCGGCATGGAGTTCATCGCCCCTCCCGAGCAACGGGTGGAGACGGTGGCGGCCCTGGTGCACGCGGGCTACACGGACCAGCTGGTGCTGTCGCACGACTGCCCCTGCTTTCTCGACTACCTCACCACCGACCAGCGGGACATGGTCGCGCCTGACTGGAACTTCACATACCTCCACGACCAGGTGCTCCCCGCACTGCGCAAGGCGGACGTAAGCGACGAGCAGATCCACACCATGCTCGTCGAGAACCCGCGCCGCGTCTTCTCCCGCAACGCGCCCTACTGATCCCGAACCGCACTGATCCCGCACCCTACCGATCTCGACCAAGACCGGAGGAATCTCCGTCATGACGACCCCATCGTCACCCCAGTGCCCGTTCGCGGCGGAAAACACCGAGGCCCCGCCCGAGGGCCCATGGGAGGAGCTTGGCGCGGCGCTCTCCCTGGACAATGACCACGTCAAGGCGTGGGTGGAACGCGTGCCGCCCGGCGAGTCCCGTCCCCTGCACACCCACCGCAAGCCGTGGGCGACCGTGGTGCTCAGCGGCGCCAAGGTCCGCTCCGTCGACGCCAGGGGCGAAACCATCGCCGAGGGTGAACTTCCCACCCACGCGATCCTGTTCAACCCGGCCGAGGCGCCGCTGTGCCACCAGATGTTCAACATCGGGGACACCGAGCTGGTGATGGTGGGCATCCAGCTCGAACACGCACCGCCGACCAGGGAGGCCGCCGAGGTCGAGACCCCCGAGGTCGAGCCCTCCAAGGTCGACAAGACCGAGGCGGCCGCCGCGTGATCCCGTTCACGACGGTCGTCGTCGACTACGGGGGCGTGCTGACCAATCCGCTGTCCGAGACGTTCGACGCCTTCGCCCGCCAGGTGGGCATCAGCTCCGACGCGCTGGCCACCGCGTTCCTGGCGGCGACCGAACGCCACGGTCAGACGCCGATGGCGGCCCTGGAGGTGGGCGCCATCACCGAGCGGCAGATGGTGGAGCGCGTCGCCGCCGAGCTGCCGCCCGGGGACGATGAGGCCCTGGCGGTCCTGGGCGAACGCCCCTTCGGGGAGCTGTGGTTCGCCGGCCGCACGCCCAACGAGCCGTTTCTCCTCTTCCTGAGGAAGATCGCCGCGGAGGGACACCGGCTCGCGCTGCTCACGAACAACGTCCGCGAGTGGCGGCCACGCTGGCGTGCGCAGCTGCCGGTGGACGAGCTGTTCTCCGTCGTCGTGGACTCCCACGAGGAGGGGGTGCGCAAGCCCGACCCCAGGATCTACCGGATTCTGCTGGAGCGCCTGGGCGCCTCCCCGCAGGAGTGCCTGTTCGTCGACGACACCAAGGAGAACTGCGACGCCGCCGAGTCGCTCGGCATTCGCTCCGTCCTTTTCACCGACACGGACAGCGCCATAGACCAGCTCACCGAGGCGCTCCGTACTCCGCTCATCAACTCGCCAGGGGGTACGAGATGACAGCCGCGACGACAGAAGAGGTGCTGGTCGTCGGGGCCGGCCCGACCGGCCTCACCACGGCCTGCACGCTGTTCTCCATGGGAGTGCCGTGCCGCGTCGTCGACCGCCGCGAGGGGCCCGGCGAACTGCCCAAGGCCCTCATCCTGTGGAGCGGCGCGCTGGAGTGCCTGCGCCGCCTGGGCGTCACCGACGAACTCGCCAGCCAGGCGCTGCCGTTGCGGGGCGCGAGCTACTGGTCGAGGAAGAAGCGCATCGGCAAGATGGACTTCGACATCCCCAACACCGCGTTCCCCCAGCCGCTCTGCGTGCCGCAGCCCGTCACCGAGGCCGCGCTGCGCAACCGGCTGACCGAGCTTGGTGGCAAGGTCGAATGGGGAGTGGAGGCCATCGGCGTCAGCCCACACGCCGACGGCGTCACCGTCGCCCTGCGCTCCGGGCAGTCCGGCGCGCGGCGGACCGACTTCTCCTGGGTCGTGGCGGCGGACGGCACCCACAGCAGGCTGCGCTCCGACATCGGCATCTCCATGGAGGGGCACACCTACGACCGTGTCTTCCTGATCGGCGACGGCCCCCTCGAAGGCCCCGCGCCGGAGGCGGAGGCGCAGTACCACATCACCACCGACGGGGTGTTGGTGATGGTGCCCCTGCCGGGCGGCGAACACCGCGTCTTCTTCGACGTCCCCTCCGACGCGCAGACCGAGGCCCCCACCGACGAGCGGCTTCAGCAGCTCCTCGACGCCCGGGGCCCCGGCAACCTGCGGATCACCGGCAGCCGGTGGACCAGCCTCTTCACCGTGCACGCCAAGGTCTCCCCGAGCTTCCGCGTCGGCCGGGTCTTCCTCGCCGGGGACTCCGCGCACGCGCACAGCCCGGCGGGCGGGCAGGGTCTGAACACGGGCGTTCAGGACGGCTACGACCTGGGCTGGAAGCTGGCCTCCGTGCTGCGCGGCCTGCCGCCGGACCTCCTCGACAGCTACGAGCCGGAGCGTAAGCCGCCGTCCGCGCGGGCGGTGAAGAACGCCGACCAGCAGACCAGGATGTGGCTGCTGCGCAATCCGATGGCACGCGCCATGCGGGACGCGACGATGCAGTCGATGTCCCGCCGCGGGCTGCTGGAGAAGCAGATGCTGCCCCAGCTCGCCCAACTCGACCTGGACCTGTCCGACAGCCCCGCCCTGCGCGATCTCGCGGGCAGCTCCGCCGTGCCGAAGGCCGTTCGCCTGGGCCGGCGTGTGCCGGACATCCCCCTGACCCCCACGCCCGAGCACTCCACGGACGCCTCCTCGCTCCTCGACTACCTGGGGTCGGGGGGACACGTGCTGCTGGCCTTCGGCGGGGAGGCGGCGGGGGAGGTCGCCATCCGCGCCGCGCAGTGGCTGGGCGGCCGGGGAACCTCGGGCCTCACCCGGGTGCTGTGGGTCTGCCCCACAGCCGACTCGCCGTCGCCCGCCATCCGTTCGGAGGCGGCCGGCGCGGGCTGCGACACCGCGCGCACCACGGACACCGCCCTGGGTTCGGAACGGACCTCGCCATGGCTGGCCTACATCCGCCCCGACGGCATCGTCGGAGCGCGGGCCGGCGTCTCCAGCGTCCTCGACCTGTTGAGCCTGCTGCCCCGCGTCTCCGCCTGATCGACACGGCGGTTGAAACGCTCCCGCACGCCCTCTTCACCGGTCACTTCCGCTCTTGAGAAAAGAGAACCGTCCGCTCATGACCGTTTCCGAAACAAGCTCGACGACCACCCAGCCGACCGTGCCCCAGCCGACCGCGACCACACAGCCGCTCGCGGCCCTCTCCTACGACGCCACCGTGCCCCGCAACCTCGTGCACCGCACCTCGGTGGCGGAGGTGTTCGTCACCGACTCCGCCGAGACGGCACCGCACACCTACGCTGTCGCGGCGCAGCTCCCGCGCGGCCATCTCATCGGCGAGAACGCCCCGATCTACGACTACACCCTGCTGATCGAGGTGGTCCGTCAGGCCGGCGTGCTGGCAGCGCACCGCTACCTGGGCGTCGAGCTTGGCACCGTGTTCATCTTCCGCCACCTCCACCTGAGCACCGTGGACGTGGAGCGGCTGAGGATCGGCACCGACCCGGCACAGGTGTTGGTCCGGATGAAGGTCGAACCCCGGCGCAACAAGGCGGGGCGCCTCCAGGGTTTCACCTTCACCGGCGATGTGTCGCTCGACGGCGGCGTGGTCCTCCTCGGCGAGGGCACGCTCCTGGTGCTCTCCCCGCAGGCGTACCAGAAGCTGCGCGCCAAGCGGCGCACCGCCGGTCCCGACGCCCGGCTGCCGCGCTTCACGCCGGCGGCGCCGACCACCGTGGGACGCCGGGAGCCGCGGAACATCTTCATCACCGAGCCGGTCTTCACCGGCCGCAGTGAGGCCTCCTGCGTGCTCGTGACGGACCCCAGCCATCCCCACATGTTCGACCACCCGCTGGACCACGTGCCGGGACACCTCCAGATGGAGGCGGCACGGCAACTGGCGATAGCCTCCGTCTCCCGGCTCCACGGTCTCTCGGCGGAGACCCTGACCATCGGCGGCATCACCACGGACTTCAACGACTACGCCGAGCTGGACCACGTGACCGAGTTGCGGGCCAGCGCCGACGGCCTCCAGCGCCATGACACGCTGTCGACGCTGGCCGTGCCGGTGACCATCGAGGTGGCGCAGGGCTCCACGGTGACCACGACCATCCGGGTCGAGGTTGTGCAGTGGGGCATCTGAACGATCCCGCGCCCGGGGCGGATTCGGTCCCGCGCCGGGTCCTGGTGACGGGCGCGACGGGGCTGCTTGGCGGCAACACCGTCCGCCGGCTGCTGGATCTCGGCAGCCAGGTCACCGCCGTCGTCCGCGACGAGGCCCGCGCCAGGGCTCTGCTCCCCGCCGGCGAGGGGCTGACGCTGCGGCGCTGCGACCTGCGGGACACCGAGGGGTTGGCGGCGCTGCTGCCGGGACACGACGCCGTGATCCACACGGCGGCGTACTTCAGGGAGTACTACGCGCCCGGCGGTGGGGACCGGGAGTTGCTGCTGCGGACCAACGTCGACGCGACCCGCGCGCTGATACTGGCCGCGGCCGCGTGTGGCGTGGAGACGGTCGTGCACCTCAGCTCCATCGGCACCCTTGGCTCCGGAACGCGGGACAGGCCCGCCGACGAGGACACCCCGCCGGGCCGGCACACCAGGCGGAACGGGTACTACGACAGCAAGGTGCGCTCCGAGGAGATGATCGCCGCGCTTCCCGCCGATCTGCCGGTGCGGGTGCCGATCATCCTTCCCGGCTGGATGTGGGGGCCGGGCGACGCGGGCCCCACATCCGCCGGACGGCTGTTCCTCTCAGTCGCCAACGGCTCGCTGAGGGCCGTTCCGAAGGCGGGGAACCATGTGGTGGACGCCCGTGATGTCGCCGCTGCCTGCGTGCGGGCGGCGGTGGACGGGCGCCACCGGCGGCGCTATGTCGTCGCGGGACGCTGGGTGCCGCTGCCCGAGGTCTGCCGGCTGGCCGCTCAGGCGGCGGGGAGCCCGGCGCCCCGGGCGGTGCCCGCCCGAAGCGCGATGGCCGTGGCGGCGCTGCTCGAGACGACGGCACGAGTGCGTGGCCGCACTCCTCCCGCGACGCGGGCGGGCGTGCGGGCCCTGCTTGAGGGAAACAGGAGAAGGGTCAGCTCTGAGCGGGCGATCGCCGAACTCGGCGTGGTCTTCCGGCCCCTGTCCGAGACGATGCGGAGTCAGGCCGACTGGCACCGGCGCCACCCGGCCCTCGGAACCGCGGTGGCCACGAGCGGCGCGTCGTAGCCCCCTGAGATGGCCGCTGTCCCGGGCGGGTCGTTCCCGCCCGGGACAGCGGCCTTCGCGCGTGGGCGTCAGAGCGGGCGAACGGACTGCGCGTGGCGGAAGACGTCGGAGGGGTCCCAGCGGGACTTCACCTCCTGTAGGCGCCGGTAGTTGTCCTTGAAGTAGAGGGCGTGCCAGGGAACGCCCGAGGCGTTGTACGCCGGGTCCATGATGTCGGTGTCCGGGTCGTTGAAGTAGCACCCGTCGGTCTGGTCGTTGGGGACCGGGTAGCCGCCGGTGTCGGCGAAGGTGTCCCGGAAGACCTCACGCTGCCAGCCCAGATGGGTGGCGTCCTCGCCCGGGGCCGTCCAGAAGCTCTCGAAGAGGGCGAAGAACGCCGTGTCCCGGTGCGGGTAGGGAGTGGCGGCCGGATCAACCGCGTCGTGCTGACCGCCTCCGCCGTTCAGGGAGATCGCGGCGTGGGGGTTGTTGTAGTCCTCGCGCACCATGTGCCGGTGGATGACGGCGAGTTGCTCATCCGTGAAGCCTCGGCGCAGGAAGGCCGACTTCGTGCCGCTGCGCAGGGAGTGGTCATAGAACATCGCCTGGTTGCTCGTGCCCACCAGCTTGGTGGAGGCCAGCCAGCTCACGCGGCGGGTGGGGATGGTGGCGGGGATGCCGGTGTCCCTGATCAGGGCAGCGGTGTAGTCCGCCAGAAGCTGGTCGGCGTTCGGGTTGCCGCCGTCGACCTGCGTGAACAGCGAGACGCCGCCCTGGGGTCCCTGCCTCAGCACCAGATACCCGGACAGGTCGATGAAGCGCGAGTCAACCGAGCCGTTGGCGATGTGCCAGTCGGCGAAGTTGCGCATCAGGGAGCCGAACTCGGCGTCGTCCAGGGCGCTCCACGGCACCTCGGCCAGGCCGATCAACACCTCCGGCGGCGGGGCCGGCAGTTGCGCGCTGGGATCGGTGCCGGTGGCCTGCGGGGAGCGGAACCAGAAGCGCGTGATGACACCGAAGCTGCCGCCTCCCCCACCCGACACGGCCCAGCACAGGTCGTGAGCGGGGTCCTCGGGATCGCGGGAGGCCACCACGGTGCGGGCCTGCCCCGACGCGTCGACCACGACCATCTCCACGGCCTCGATCTGGTCGGCGACAAGACCGTACTTGCGTGTGAGCATTCCGAAGCCGCCGCCGCTGGCGTGCCCGCCGATGCCGACGGTCAGGCAGGCCCCGCCGGGCAGGGTCACTCCCCACCCCCGGTAGAGCTGTTCGTAGATCTGCCCGAGTTGGGCACCCGCCTCGACGCAGAAGGCGCGTCGCTCCGCGTCGTAGAACACCTCGTTCATCAGGGAGACGTCGAGGATGACGTCGATCTCGGGATTGCAGACGAAGTCGCCGTAACAATGTCCGCCACTGCGGACGGACAGCCGCTTCCCGGCGTCGACCGCCGCCTGCACCACGTGCTGAGCCTGCCGGGCGGAGCCCACCAGATGAACGGCCTCGGGCGTGGCCACCCAACGCTGGTTCACCCCCCGACTCAGCTCGGCATACCGGGAATCCTGCGGAACGACGCTGAGGAGGTCGGGCTCCGCACCACACTGGTCGGCCGATATCGACTCCTCCGCGGCCGCCTGCCGCGCGCCGACAGAGAGCGGAAACACGGCGGACGCGGTCGCGATACCGGCAAGCAACCGGCGTCTGTTAACCCCGTTGGTCATAGCGGAATCTCCATGAAAAAGCGGCAGAAGGGGCCAGGGCACAATTCGGCACCCAATAACGGACAGGCCGAATTCCGCTCATCGTAGGTCCCGTTCACCAGCCCCTCCGAGGGGATTCCGGGGTGCTGATCCCACTATCACCGGCGTTGCCAGTGCCACGAGTTGTGCCAGATCGCGGCGGCCATCGACCTCGGCGACGGCCCGAAGGCCGGGCGCGGTCGAGAGGGTGTTCAGGTCCCGCGTCACACCGTGGCCCTGAACACCCTCTCCTCATGCCCCGTCACCGGCCCGGGACATCGGACTCGCCCGTCCGGCCTCGGGCCCTTACGAAGGTGGTCCGAGGTGAGCGTCGCCGCCGGTGGGGGATGTCGCCACCAGCCGGGCCAACAGTTCCCGCTCCGGGGAGTCGGGGGCCGCGAAGTGCGTCACCACGCTGCATCCCTCGGAGCCCTCGACGGCCAGCTTCATGAAGAGCAGCCTCATGCTCCCCACCTTCGGGTGGTTGAACCTGCGTTCGGCGGGGGTGAAGGACCCCAGCTCGTGGCTGCGCCACAGCCGCTCGAACTCCGGGAAGCCGGCTCGGAGTTCGTCAACCAGCTCGATGAGTCGTGGGGCGCCCGGCTGGTGGGCTGACTCCGCCCGCAGGATCCCCACCAGCCACCGGGCCTCCGACTCCCAGTCGGGCAGCAGGTCGCGGGCCCGCGGGTCATTGAAGAGCAGCCAGATGACGTTGCGCTGGGCCTTCGGCAGCTCGGCCAGCGTGAGGTGCAGCAGCGCCTCCTCGGCGCGGTTCCAGGCCAGGATGTCGAAGAACCGGTTGATGGCGTACGCCGGATTCGGGTTGAGCAGGTCCAGCAACTCCTGCACGTGGAGCGGCGACTCGGTCTCCACCGCCGCCGGTCCCTTCGCCTTCTCTCCGGCGAGCCGGAACAGGTGAGCCTGCTCCACGGGGGACAGCCGTAACGCCTTCGCGATGCTGTTCAACACCTGTTCAGAGGCGTTGATATCGCGCCCCTGTTCGAGCCATGTGTACCAGGTCAGGCTCACCCCGGAGATCTGCGCGACCTCCTCGCGTCTCAGCCCGGGCATACGTCTGCGCCCGGACGATGCCAGCGGCAGACCCGTAACGGACGGGTCGACCCTCCGGCGTCGAGATCTCAGGAAGTCTGCCAGCTCCTTGCGTCGTAATTCGTCTCTTTTTGCCATGCCGTATATACCCCCCCTTATGTCTGTACGGCACATTTGTGGTCTGTGTGGCCGCTCGGGCCGGATCGGTGGTGCTGTGACCAATAGTGCTCTCAGTGGTCTTCCAGGGAAACTTCGGTCACCGAACACTGGGAATTCGACGGGACGAGTGGCCGTCCGCTGTCCTCACGCGTCATCCACCTAGACGAGAGACGTCATGGATACACAGAGTAACATCCCTTCTGGTCAAAGTGATGATCTGGTGTCTGCGGATGCCGTCGATAGCATCCTTGCAGACCTCTTTCTTACCCCGGAAGGGCTGACCGATCCGTATCCTCGCTACGAGCGCGTCCGTGAGCTGACCCCCGTTCACCAGACCGCTCTGGGGCATTGGGTCGTCACGCGATATGACGACGTAGATACTCTGATGCGTCATCAGCAGGGCCTCAAAGACCCGTACCGGGTATTCGCTCCCTGGCTGAAGAAGGAGGAGTGGCCGGAGCACGCCGCGCTGCGCCGTCTCCCCGACATCCTGCTGTGGATCAACCCGCCGGACCACACTCGACTGCGCAAGCTCGCCAGCTACGCCTTCACGGCGAAGGCCGTGCGGGGGATGCGCCCCCGGATCGAGGGCATGGTCAGCAGCCTCGCGGACCGTCTCCAGGAGGCGGGCTCCCTGGACTACATGAAGGAGTTCGCCTACCCGCTGCCCGCCATGGCCACCGGCACCATGCTGGGCCTGCCGGAGGCCGACCTGCCCCACCTCCAGGACCCGATGCGGGCCTTCCAGGACGTGTACGAACTGGGCCTCACCGCCGAGGACCTCGCGGCCTGCGACGCCGGCGCGGCGATCACCGACGCCTACTTCACCGATCTCGTCAACGAGCGGCGAGCCAAACCGGGCGATGACCTGCTGTCCGCGCTGATCGCCGCCAAGGACGGCGATGACCGGCTCACCCAGGGCGAGCTGATCGGCATGTGCAACCTGCTCTTCGGCGCCGGCTTCGAGACCACCACCAACCTGCTGGGCAACGGCCTGTTCGCGCTGCTGTCCCACCCCGAGCAGATGGCGCGGCTGCGGGCCGAGCCCGAACTCATACCGGGAGCGGTCGAGGAGATGCTGCGCTTCGACAGCCCCACACAGCTCGTCAACCGCGTCGTCGACGAGGCCCTGGAGATCGGCGGCACCCTCATCCCCGCCGGGGCCTCGGTCATCGGTCTCGTCGGTTCCGCGCACCGTGACGCGCGCCGCTACACCGACCCCGACGTCTTCGACGTCACACGCCAGGAGGCCAGCGTGCTCTCCTTCAGCTCCGGCATCCACTACTGCCTGGGCGCGGGTCTGGCCCGAGTCGAGGCGCAGGTCGCGTTCACCACCCTGCTGACCCGCTTCCCTCGCCTGCGGCTCGACGCCGACTTCGACGAGGTCCGGTTCCGGCCACGACTGACGCTGCGCGGCCTGGAGTCGCTGCCGATCGCCGTCGACTGACACCCAGGGAGTCACGCGATGGAACGGGCCGTCACACCCCCCACGGCGACCGGCCGGGGCGCCTCGTCGCCCCGGCGGGTGCCGGTGCTGCTGCTGGCCGTGGCCTGCGGGATGACCGTGGGCAACCTGTACCTGGCGCTGCCGCTGCTCGACGTCCTCGCCGACCACTTCGACGCCAGCCAGCCGTCGACCAGCCTGGTGGTGGTGCTCTCCCAGGCGGCCTACGCCCTGGGGCTCGTCCTGGTGGTGCCGCTGGGCGACATGCTCGACCAACGGCGCCTGATCCTGGTGCTGATGGCGGTGGAGGCGGCCGCCCTGCTGGCCGCCGCCCTGGCCCCCTCCCTGGCACTGCTGTACCTGGTGGCCTTCGGCGTCGGCGCGGGCGCCGTCGTCGTGATGGTGATGGTTCCCTACGCGGCTTCCCGGGCGCCGGAGCACGCTCGCGGCCGGGTGCTGGCCAGCGTGATGAGCGGCCTGCTGATCGGCTCGCTGCTCGTGCGTTTCCTGTCCGGCGTGCTGGGCGAACTGGTCGGCTGGCGCCCGGTGTACCTCGGCGCCGCCGCCGCCTCGCTGATCCTGACCCTGCTGCTGGCCCTGCGCCTGCGGCCCGAGGCCAAGCGGCCAGAACCCGCGACGCACGGCTACGGCGCCCTGATCGCCTCCCTGCCCGGACTGCTGCGCGAGCACGCGGTGCTGCGCGAGCGCGCGCTGTACGGTGCGCTGTGCTTCGCCGCGTTCGCCGCGTTCTGGACGCCGCTGCCGTTCCTCCTCGCCGGGGACCCGTACCACTACGGCTCGGGCGCGGTGGGTCTGGTCAGCCTCCTGGGGGTGGGCGGCGTCGTCGCCGCCGGCATCGCGGGGCGGCAGGCCGACCGCGCCCCCGGAGGGCGCCTCACCTTCCTGATGCTGACCGGCGTCACGCTCTCCTTCCTGCCGGCCCTGGGCGGCGGAAGTCAGCTGTGGCTGCTCCTGTTGGCCGCGATCCTGGTCGACTTCACGGCCCAGGGCGCCCACCTCAGCAACCAGGGCGAGATATACCGGCTTCCGGTCCAGATCCGGGGGCGCGTCACCTCGGTCTACATGACGGCGTACTTCATGGGCGGCGCGGTGGGTGGCATGGCCTCCGCCGGGGCGTACGCGGCCTGGGGCTGGTCGGCGGTGTGCCTGCTCGGCGGCGGTCTTTCGGGCGTCGCGGCCCTGGTCTGTGGAATTCGGTGGTGGCGTGACCGCTAGTAGTTTTCCCACCCTTGTTGGGTAGCGACGCCATTCATACGCTGCTGGAGGCATCCGGGTTCCGTCGCGCCTCCACCGCTCTTTTCTCCTTCTTCTTCTCCTTTTCCTTAGTTGTTCCCTTAGTGGTTCCTTTAGTTGCTGGAGGGTTCAGTGAGCACGAAGCGCACACAGCTCGCGGATGGCCTGGAGGTCTCGTCCCTGGGCCTTGGGTGCATGGGAATGGCCGAGTTCTACGGTGAGCGAAACGATCCCGAGTCCGTCGCCACCATTCACCGCGCCATTGACCATGGCCTGGACTTCATCGACACGGCCGACATGTACGGCGACGGTGTGTCCGAGGAGATCGTGGGCAGCGCGCTGCGCGGTGGGTGGCGTGAGAAGGTCACCCTCGCCACCAAGTGCGGCATGATCAGGACCGAGTCGGGCGTGGCCCTCGACGGCTCGCCCGAGCACATCCACCGCGCCATCGACGCCAGCCTCAAGCGCCTCGACACCGACCACGTCGACCTCTACTACCTGCACCGCCTTGACCCGGAGGTGCCGATCGAGGAGTCCGTGGGCGCCCTGTCGGAGATCGTGGCGCAGGGCAAGGCCCGGTTCATCGGCCTCTCCGAGATGGGCCCCGGCACCATTCGCCGTGCCCACGCCGTGCACCCCATCAGCGTGCTACAGACGGAGTACTCGCTGGCCACGCGCTTCGTCGAGGAGCGAATCCTGCCGCTCTGCCGGGAGTTGGGCATCGGGTTCGTGGCCTGGGGCCCGCTCAGTCGCGGCCTGCTGTCCGGTCAGATCCTGCGGGACGAGGACCTGGCCGAGACCGACCTTCGGCGCTTCCTGCCCCGGTTCGCGCCCGACAACCTGGAGCGGAACGGCGCGATCGTCTCGCGCCTCAACACGATCGCGAGCGACAAGGGCTGCACCACCGCGCAGCTCTGTCTCGCCTGGCTGGTCGCCCAGGGCGTCGTGCCGATCCCCGGCAGCCAGGACCGGGACATGCTCGACGAGAACGCCGGTGCGCTGGACGTGGACCTCAGCGCGGACGACCTCGCCCTGATCGAGGAGGCGGCGCCACGCGGCGCGTTCGTCGGCGACCGCTTTCCCCCCAGCCTGACGCACCTCGTCGAGGAGGACTGAGGGGGCCGAGGTTGCCGTGAGCCTCCGCCGACCAGGCGGAGCAGTAGGTATCTAGGAGAACTGATGAGTGCGAACTCGCAACCCCGTACCGCGCTGGTCACCGGAGCCTCGGGCGGGCTCGGCCGGCGCATCGTCGACCAGCTCGTCGCCGCGCGGTGGCACGTCATCGCGGCCGTGCGCAGCGAGCAGGCGCTGAGCGACCTGCCGCGCGGCAGCGTCACCCCCGTGACGCTCGACGTCACCGACCCCGACTCCGTGTCAGGCGCGGTGACCGAGATCAGCCCGCTGATCGCGGAGCACGGCCTGAACGCCCTGGTCAACAACGCCGGCGTCATCGTTCAGGGCCCCGTCGAGCTGGTCCGCCCGGAGGAACTGCGCCGTCAGTTCGAGATCAACGTCGTCGGCCAGATCGCCGTCACCCAGGCGCTGTTGCCGGCGCTGCGGCTGGCCGGCGGCCGGGTGGTCAACGTCGGCGCGATCACCGCGCGGGTGTCGGTGCCGTTCTTCGGCCCGGTCGCCGCCTCGAAGGCGGCGCTCGCCCTGCTCAACGACGCCCTGCGCATGGAACTGCGGTACCAGGGGGTGCGGGTCAGCCTGGTGGAGCCCGGCGCCCTTGAGACGGCGATCTTCGACAAGGCCGACCAGGCCGCCGCCGAAGCCGGTTGGCGCGGCGGGCCCGAGGCCGAGTCCTGCTACCGCCAGGCCCTGGCGGACGGTCGCGCCGCCGCCGCCAAGCAGAGCCGCACCCCCGCCGACAAGGCGGCCGCCACCGTGGTCAAGGCCGTGACCGCGCGCCGCCCCGCCACCCGCTACCGGGTTGGCTCCGACGCCCGCGCACTGGCCATCCTGCGCCGGCTGCCCGACCGACTGCGGGACAGCATCCTGATGAGTTCGGTCGGCCTGAAGAAGTCGAGTTTCCCCTCCGAAGCGGCGCTCAACTCCCGCTGAACACCTGCGAAAGAGCCCCACGAAAGGCCCTCCCATGCTCCAGTGGCTGGCCAGATCGACCACGACCCGGCCCCGCCTGTTCCTTCTTCTGGCCCTGCTGTTCGTCGCCGCATCCGTGGTCCTCGGCGGCGGCGTCGCGGAGCGGCTACAGAACGGCGGCACGACCGACCCGAACGCCGAGTCCACCCAGGCCGCCGAACTCCTGGACCAGAAGTTCACCGACGGCCGCCCCAACCTCGCCCTCCTCGTGACGGTGCGGGACGGCGCGGACGTCGACGACCCGGCGGTGGCCTCGGAGGGGACGCGGCTGGCCGACCAGCTCGCCCAGGAGGACGACGTCCTCGGCGTGAACTCCTACTGGGCGACCGGGTCCCCCGCACTGCGCAGCGGCGATGGCCAGCACGCGCTCATCGTCGCGCGCATCGCCGGCACCGAGGACGAGGCCGGTGACACCCTGGAGCGGATCACCCCCGACTACCAGGGCGTTCACGGGCCGGTCGAGGTCGCGTTCGGCGGCGCCACCCAGATCCGCTACGACGTCGAGACCCAGAGCCAGGATGACCTTCTTCTCGCGGAGATCATCGCCCTTCCGCTGACGCTGCTGGTGCTGGTGCTGGTGTTCCGCAGCGCGATCGCGGCCCTGCTGCCGATCTGCGTCGCGCTGGTCACCGTGATGGGCACCAACGCGGCGCTGCGGGTCGTGACCGGCTTCACGGACGTGTCCATCTTCGCGCTGAACCTCACCACCGCGCTCGGGCTCGGACTCGCCGTGGACTACGGCCTGTTCATCGTCCGCCGCTACCGCGAGGAGCTGAACGCCGGGCGGCCGACCCAGGAGGCCATCCGGATCACGATGGCCACGGCGGGTCGCACGGTCGCCTTCTCCGCGCTGACCGTCGCGGTGTCGCTCTCGGCACTGCTGACGTTCCCGATGTACTACCTGCGCTCCTTCGCGTACGCGGGCATAGCCGTCGTCCTGATCGCGGCGGCCGCCGCGCTCGTCATGCTGCCCGCCCTGATGATGGTGTTGGGCCACCGGATCAACTCCGCCGACCTCACGCGGCTCTTCGGCGGCCGCCGCGCGGCCGGCCGGGACGGCTCGGCGACGCCGGGGCGGCGCTGGGCGGCGGTTGGCCGGGCGGTGATCAGACGCCCGGTCGGGTTCGTGTGCGCCGGCATCGCCGTGCTGGTCGTCATGGCGCTGCCCGTGTTCTCCGTGTCCTTCGGCAACATCGACGACCGGCAGCTGCCCGACACCCTGGAGTCCCGGCAGGTCCACGACGTGATCCGGGAGACGTTCGACGCCCGGCCCACCGGGGCCCTGGAGGTCCTGGGCGACGGTGTGGACGCGCAGGCACAGCTGTCCGAGATCGACGGCTACGCGGCCCGCGTCTCGGAGCTTGAGGGCGTGGCGCGCGTCGAATCGGCCGCCGGCGTGCACCAGGAGGGCCGGCTCGTGGTGGAGCCGGGACCGGCCAACGCGGCCTTCGTCAGCCAGGACGGCTCGGCCACCTACCTGTCCGTGATCCCCTCCGTGGAGGACGTCTCGCCCGAGAGCCAGCAGCTCGTCCGCGACATCCGGCAGTTGGACTCGCCCTTCCCCGTGCTGGTCGCGGGTGGCGCGGCGGAACTGGTCGACACCCAGGACTCCATCGCGGACCGGCTGCCCGGCGCGCTGGCGATCATCCTGCTGGCCACCACCGTCCTGCTGTTCCTGATGACCGGCAGCCTGGTGGTCCCGCTGAAGGCCATCGTGCTGAACTTCCTCAGCCTCGGCGCCACCTTCGGCGCCGTCGTGTGGGTCTTCCAGGAGGGGCATCTCACCGGCGTGGTCGGCGACTTCACGGTCACGGGATTCGTCGCCGCGACCCTGCCGGTGCTGATGTTCTGCGTCGCCTTCGGCCTCACCATGGACTACGAGGTGTTCGTCCTCTCCCGGATCAAGGAGGAGTACGACCGAACCGGCGACACGTCCGAGGCGATCGTCCACGGCCTGCGCCGCAGCGGCGGCGTGGTGTCCGCCGCGGCCGGCGTGCTGGCCATCGTGCTCGTCGCCATCGGCACCTCCCAGGTCGTCAACCTCAAGATGCTCGGCCTCGGGCTCGCCCTGGCGGTGCTCCTGGACGCCTTCCTGGTCCGTGGTCTGCTGATGCCGGCGGTCATGCGGCTGCTTGGCCGCGCCAACTGGTGGGCCCCGCGCCCGCTGAAGAGCCTTCACGCGCGGTTCGGCATCAGCGAGGAGGGCACGCCGTCCACCCCGGCGGCGGCCCCTGGGCCACTCCCCGAACGCGAACGGACCGACGTCGCGGGCTGATTCCCGGCACCGCGATTCCCTGATCGTCATGGCGCGCCCGACCCCCGTGGGCGCGCCATGATGGCTTTCCGCCCCCGGCACGAACACCGTCAGGAAGGGGGGAGGTCGGTGGCTCTCGTCCGCGGCTGGGGACTCTCCTTCGGGTCTTCGCGGGCGATGGCCCGGTCGACGGCCTCGCCGAGGGTGTGGCCGCGCAGCGGTGCGGTGGAGAAGTGGCGCCAGGAGTCGGGGCGTTGGGCGAGGGCCTCGACGACGAGGCTCAGCACGGTGGGGCGGCCGTCGTCGCCGGCCGGCGGGGGCGCGGCCAGCGCGAGATGCGCCGGGAGCGCGCGCAGGGTGGGCGCGTCGCGGTGCGCGCTGCGGGTCACGGCCTCGGTCCAGGCGCGGGCGGCGCCGGGGTGCTCACCGAGCAGGTCGGGGAGTCGGGTGGTCAGGCGGAGCAACGCGGCGGTGGGCGCGGTGTGCCGGGCCAGCAGCGTCTCGACGTCGGGTCCCGAGGGGTAGCCGCGCACGGCGTGGGCCAGCAGCAGGCGTTCGAGGGTGGCGTCGCGGGCGCCGGGGCCGGCCATGCGCTCCAGGGTCTCGGGCGGCTGGCAACTCAGCTCGACCAGCGGCGGGTTGGCGGGGATGCCGCGCCAACCGAGGCCGAGCGCCCTGCGGACGGCGGTCAGGGCACGGTCGAACGCGGGGTCCTCGGCGGCCGGGTAGGCGCCCCTGCGGCGGCGCCGGTGGGCGTGGCCGCGCTCGGCGTCGGCGAGGAGTTCGGCGGCGCGGGTCCACAGCTCGCGGCGGTATGCGGGCAGCAGGGTGGCCAACTCGGCCAGCCAGAGCAGCTGTTGGGGCTGGGTGACGGGGAAGCCGGGGCGGGGACGCCAGAGTTCGAGCGCGGTGAGGGCGGCCCGGGCGAACCGGTCGCGAAGGGCGGCCCTGGTCTCGGGCGGGGTGCGCCAGACGGGGGCGGGTCGGCCTTCGGCGGCCCGAGGCGGCGCGTGTGGGTCGGCGGGGTCCGGGGTCAGCAGGGGGCGCCAGCGTTCGGCGAGGGCGCGGGCGATCCAGTCGGTCGCGGTGGCGAGGCCGCGTTCCGGGGTGGCGCCGAAGGTGCCCAGGTAGGCCAGCGGAAGGCGGCGGTCCGGCTCGGGGAGCGCGGCCAGTTCCTCGGCGACCAGCGCGGCGGTCTCCTCGGGTGTGTGGCCCTCGACGCGCAGCCGGCAGATCCGGCTGGTGAGGGCGGCGCCGGCGAAGCGGGCCAGGTCGGCCTCGGCGAGGTGGACCAGCAGCGCGGCGGGAACGGCGTGTGGAAGGGTGCCCAAAAGGAGTTCGCTGACCACGGCCCTGGCCTGTCCGTCGGCCAGCAGCTCCCAGAGTTCGGCGATCCGGCCGGGGTGGGTGGTGAGCACCTCGCGCCAGAGCGCGCGCCAGGTGGTGAGCGCCGCGCCGTGCGCCGCCACCCAGGCGTTCAGCTCCTGGCCCTCGGCGAGTTGGGCCGGGGGACCGGGCAGCAGGGGAACGGCGGCGGCGAAGACCTCGGGGGCCAGCTCGGGGTGGCGCAGGACGAGTTGGGCGGCGTTCGGTCGTTCGGCGGCCTCGGGGGTGACGGGCGCGGGCTCGGGAACGCGCCGGCGCAGCTCGGCGGCCACGGCGGCGCGCAGCGCTGCGGGCGCGCCGGCGTGCGCGAGGGCGCCCAGCCGGTCGT
>NZ_RFFJ01000048.1 GCF_003696235.1 Streptomyces triticirhizae | reverse complement strand
CGCGCCGTTCGCCCCCTCGGCGGCCCGCGCGGCGGCGGCCGCCCGCCGGCACTGCGCCAGCGTGTGCCGCGCCAGCGTCGCCCGCACCTGCGGGATGGCCGCCGACCCCATGGACAGGCTGGTCACCCCCAGGCCCGTCAGCACACAGGCCAACACCGGATCGGCCGCCGCCTCCCCGCAGACCCCACAGCTCTTCCCCTCGGCCGCCGCCCCCTCAGCCGTCAGCGCCACCAGGTCCAACAGCGCCGGCTGCCACGGGTCCTGCCAGCGGGAGACCGCCCCCACCTGCCGATCGGCCGCGAACGCGTACTGCGCCAGGTCGTTCGTCCCCACCGAGAGGAACTCCACCTCCTGCAACAGCGCCCGGGCGCGCAGCGCCGCCGCCGGGATCTCCACCATCGCGCCCGGAGTCGCCGGCAGCCCGGCCGTCCGACAGGCCTCGGCGAACGCCCTGGCGTCCGCCCGGTCCGCCACCATCGGCGCCATCACCTCAAGATGCACCGGCAGCCCGGCCGCCGCCTCGCCCAACGCCGCCAGCTGGGACGCCAACACCTCGGGATGCTCCAGCAGCGCCCGCAGCCCCCGCACGCCCAGCGCCGGATTGGGCTCCGTCGCCCCCGACGAGAGGAACGCCAGCGGCTTGTCCGCCCCCGCGTCCAACACCCGCACCACCACCCGCCCCTCGGGAAAGGCCTCCAACACCTCGCGGTACACCCGCGCCTGCTCCTCCTCCGCCGGCGGCCGCTCCCCACCCGAGAGGAACAGCAGCTCCGTGCGGAACAGCCCCACCCCCTCCGCGCCCGCCGCCACCGCGGCCGGCACGTCGGCCGGCCCCCCGATGTTCGCCAGCAGCGGCACCCGATGCCCGTCCGAGGTGGCCCCCGGCCCCTTGGTCCGGGAGACGGCCGCCCGCCGCCGCTCCGCCGCCTCAGCCAGCCGCCCCCGCAGCTCCTCGCCCGGCTCGACGACCACCTCACCGGTGGAGCCGTCCACCGCCACCAACGTCCCCGATGCGATCTCCCCGGCCCCCGGCACGGCCACCACCGCCGGCACCCCCAACGCCCGCGCCAGGATCGCGCTGTGACTGGTCGGCCCGCCCTCCTCCGTCAGGAAGCCCAACACCAGCGAGGTGTCGAGCAGCGCCGTGTCCGCCGGCGCCAGATCACGCGCGATCAGCACATAGGGCTCGTCGCTGTCCGGCACACCCGGCGTCGGCAGCCCCATCAGCCGGGCGATGATCCGGTTGCGCACGTCGTCCAGGTCGGCCACCCGCCCCGCCAGGTACTCCCCGGCGCCGGCCAGCAGCGCCCGGTACGCGGCCAACGCGTCATAGACCGCCCGCTCAGCGCTGCTGCCCACGCTGATCCGCCGCTCCGCGTCCGCCAGCAGCTCCGGGTCCTCCGCCATCAGCGCCTGCGCCTCCAGCACGGTCTGCGCCTCGCCGCCGGCCAACGTGCCCCGCGCCCGCAGGTCGGCGGCCACCGCCCGCACCGCGCGCCGCGTCCTGGCCAACTCCCTGGGCCCGTCCTGCGGCGTGATCCGCCGGGGCGGCGGCTCCAGCACGGTCGTGCCCATGTGCCGCACCTGCCCGATCGCCACACCGTGGCTGACCCCGACTCCCAGCAGTCTGGTCTCCGTCACGCCCGATCCACCCGCCTCGCGTCGGCTGCCTACCAGCGTCCACCGGCGCCCCCGCCCGCGCCGACCCCGGCCCGGGACCGCACACGCGGGCGCGCCGGCCTCACCCGCGCCATTGTCGTCGCACGACGCCCCCAGCCGCCGCACGGCGCCGCCGACCCGCCGTCAAACGCCGCAGGACACCCGGCGCGTCCCCACCGTCCCCGCCCTCTCCCCGCCCCGGTCCGCCGGGTAAGGTCGGAGCGCGTTGGCGACGGCACGGTGCGACGGGGGAGGCTTCCGCGTGGAGGTCCAGGAGACACGGGTTCAGACGGACCGGATCTGGACCATCCCCAACGTGCTGAGCATGGCCCGCCTGTTGGGCGTCCCGCTCTTCCTCTGGCTGGTGCTCTCCCCGGTCTTCGACGGCCCCAGGATGGACGGCTGGGCCCTGCTGGTCCTCGCCCTCAGCGGCGTCAGCGACTACCTCGACGGCAAGCTCGCCCGCCGGTGGAACCAGATCAGCGCCCTCGGCCGCGTGCTCGACCCGGCCGCGGACCGGCTCTACATCCTCTCCACCCTGGTCGGCCTCACCTGGCGCGAGATCCTCCCGCTGTGGCTGACCGCCCTGCTGCTGGCCAGGGAGCTGATGCTGCTGGTCATGGTCTGGCTGCTGGACCGCCACGGCTACGCCCCGCCCCAGGTCAACTTCCTGGGCAAGGCCGCCACCTTCAATCTGATGTACGCCTTCCCGCTCCTGCTGCTCAGTGACTCAAGTGGCCTTGTGGCATCACTCGCTGCTATTTTCGGATGGGCGTTCGCCGCCTGGGGTACAGCGCTCTACTGGTGGGCAGGGATCCTCTACGTGGTCCAGGTCCGCCGTCTCCTCGCGGCGGATGCCACGGCCGACTGAATCGCCCTGGCAGCGTCGCGGGGGTCTGGAGCCCGTACGCGTCGCGATCTTCCGGGGAGCCACCCCGGGCCCGGGCCCCTTCCTGCGGGCAGAAGTCGGAACGACTGTCGGACCCCCCAAGGAGGACACTTCCGATATGAAGGCCGTCGTAATGGCTGGCGGCGAAGGCACCCGGCTTCGCCCCATGACCGCGAGTATGCCCAAACCCCTGTTGCCCGTGGCCAACCGCCCGATCATGGAGCACGTGCTCCGCCTGCTCAAGCGCCACGGACTCACCGAGACCGTCGTCACGGTGCAGTTTCTCGCCTCCCTGGTGAAGAACTACTTCGGGGACGGTGAGGAGTTGGGAATGGACCTCACCTACGCCCACGAGGAGAAACCACTGGGCACGGCCGGAAGTGTGAAGAACGCCGAGGAGGCCCTGAAGGACGACTCGTTCCTGGTCATTTCCGGGGACGCCCTCACCGACTTCGACCTGACCGACCTGATCCGCTTTCACCGGGAGCGCGGCGCCCTGGTCACCGTCTGCCTCACGCGCGTTCCCAACCCGCTGGAGTTCGGCATCACCATCGTCGACGACGAGGGCAAGGTCGAGCGGTTCCTGGAGAAGCCCACGTGGGGCCAGGTCTTCTCGGACACCGTCAACACCGGCATCTACGTGATGGAGCCCGAGGTCTTCGACTATGTCGAGCCCGACGTCTCCGTCGACTGGTCGGGCGACGTCTTTCCCCGCCTGATGAAGGAGGGGCGCCCCATCTACGGCTATGTCGCCGAGGGGTACTGGGAGGACGTCGGCACCCACGAGAGCTATGTGAAGGCCCAGGCCGACGTCCTGGAAGGCAAGGTCGACGTCGAGATCGACGGATTCGAGATCTCCCCGGGCGTGTGGATCGCCGAGGGCGCCGAGGTCCACCCCGACGCCAAACTCCGAGGCCCGCTCTATGTCGGCGACTACGCCAAGATCGAGGCCGGGTCGGAAATCCGCGAACACACCGTCATCGGCTCCAACGTCGTCGTCAAGGCCGACGCCTTTCTCCACAAGGCCGTCGTCCACGACAACGTCTACATCGGCCCCGGCACCAATCTGCGCGGCTGCGTCATCGGAAAGAACACCGACGTGATGCGCGCCGCCAGAATCGAGGACGGCGCCGTCATCGGCGACGAGTGCCTGGTCGGCGAGGAGTCCATCGTCCAGGGCAACGTCCGCGTCTACCCGTTCAAGACCGTCGAGGCCGGCGCTTTCGTCAACACCTCCGTCATCTGGGAGGCCAGGGGACAGGCCCAACTCTTCGGCGCCCGGGGCGTCTCCGGCATCCTCAACGTCGAGATCACCCCCGAGCTGGTCGTCCGGCTCGCCAGCGCCTACGCGACCACCCTCAAGAAGGGCTCGACCGTCACCACCGCGCGTGACCACTCCCGAGGCGCCCGCGCCCTGAAGCGCGCCGTGATCTCCGCGCTCCAGGCCAGCGCCATCGACGTCCGCGACCTGGAGAACGTGCCGCTGCCCGTGGCCCGTCAACAGACCGCGCGCGGCAGCGCCGGCGGCGTGATGATCCGCACCACCCCCGGCGTGCCCGACTCCGTCGACATCATGTTCTTCGACGAGCGCGGCGCCGACCTCTCCCAGGCCAGGCAGCGCAAGCTCGACCGGGTCTACGCCCGCCAGGAGTACCGCCGCGCCTTCCCCGGCGAGATCGGCGACCTGCGCTTCCCCGCCAGCGTCTTCGACGGCTACACCGGCTCGGTGCTGCGCGCCGTGGACACCACCGGGATCGCCGAGTCCGGCATCAAGGTCGTCGTCGACGCCGCCAACGGCAGCGCCGGCCTCGTCCTGCCCAGCCTCCTCGGCCGCCTCGGCGTCGACGCGCTGACCATCAACCCCGGCCTCGACGAGGCGCGCCCCACCGAGAGCGCCGAGACCCGCCGCGCCGGCCTGGTGCGGCTGGGCGAGATCGTCTCCTCGGCGCGCGCCGCGTTCGGCGTCCGCTTCGACCCGGTGGGCGAACGGCTGGCCCTCGTCGACGAGCGCGGCCGGATCATCGAGGACCAGCGCGCCCTGCTGGTCCTCCTCGACCTGATCGCCGCCGAACGGCGCGGCGGCCGGGTCGCGTTGCCCGTCACCACCACCCGCATCGCCGAACAGGTCGCCGCCTACCACGGCACCCAGGTCGACTGGACGACGACGTCCCCCGACGACCTGACCCGCGCCGCCCACCAGGACGACGCCGTCTTCGGCGGCGACGGCCAGGGCGGCTTCATCGTCCCCGAGTTCAGCAGCGTCTTCGACGCCACCGCCGCCTTCACCGCGCTGCTCGGCCTGGTGGCCCGCACCCAGCTCTCGCTCAGCCAGATCGACGCCCGCATCCCCCGCGCGCACGTGCTGCGCCGCGACGTCGCCACCCCGTGGGCGGTCAAGGGCCTGGTGATGCGCCGGGTCGTGGAGGCAGCCGGCGACCGCTCCGTCGACACCACCGACGGCGTGAGGGTCGTGGAGTCCGACGGCCGCTGGGTGCTGGTGCTGCCCGACCCGGCGGAGGCCGTCACCCACCTGTGGGCCGAGGGCCCTGACGACGCCGCCGCCCAGGAGCTGTTGGACGACTGGTCGAGCGTGGTGGAGGGCGCCGAGGGCTGACCGGGGGCCGACGACCGGCCCGATTCGATCTAGGGACAACCGGCGTGCCACCATGTGCGCCATGCCAGAGCAGGAGCCGGGGGCGGCGCCCCGCGCGCGCCCCGACGCCTCCATGTCGTTGCTGACCACCGTCATGAGCAACACCCTCGACGAGGGCTACGCCGAGGCGGCGGCCAGACGGCGGGAGTCGGGCCGGTCAGAGCTGCCGCGCTCCACGCGCGCCAGGCTCTGGCTGGCCTGCGGCCTGGTCCTCACCGGGGTGGTGGTCACCCTGGGCGCGGCCCAGGCGCGCGAGGCGGCGCCCACCGTCGCCAAGGAGCGCGAGGAGCTGCTGGAGCGCGTCGACGACGGCACCGAGCGCCTGGACGCCCTCCAGGCCCTGGTCGACGACCTGCGCGCCGACGTCGCCGCCCGCCAACGGGACGCGCTCAGCGACGAGGACGCCGAACGCGCCGAGCTGGTCGCCCTGTTGGCCGGCGCCAGCCCCGTCGAGGGCCCCGGCGTCGAGCTGGTCATCGACGACGCCAGGGACGTGGGCGACGCCGCCGGCGGCGGCCCCAGGGACGACGGCTTCGCCCAGACCGGCCGGGTGCGCGACCGCGACCTGCAACGCGTCGTCAACGGCCTGTGGCAGGCCGGCGCCGAGGCGGTCTCCGTCAACGACCAGCGCCTGACCGCGCTCTCCGCGATCCGCGCCGCCGGCGACGCCGTGCTGGTGGACAACCGACCCCTGGTGCCGCCCTACACCCTGCTCGCGCTCGGCGACCCGGAGACCCTGCTGGACGACTTCGACGCCACCCTGGCCGGCCACTACCTGGTGACCCTCCAGGACGACTACGACATCCGCGTGGAGCGTTCGACCAGGGACGAGCTGCGGCTGCCGGCGGCGCCCAGCCTGACCACCCGCAGCGCCCGCCCGCTCCCCGCGCGGGCCGAGCCGGCCGACCCCGGGTCAACGCCCCGCAACGAGGAGCCGGAAGAGGTGACCGCCCCGTGATCGCCGTGCTGGGCCTGGTGCTGGGCGTCGTGATCGGGGTGGTCACCCGCCCCGTGGTCCCGACCGGGATGGAGCCCTATCTGCCCATCGCCGTCGTCGCCGCGCTGGACGCCGTCTTCGGCGGCCTGCGGGCCACCCTCGACGGGGTCTTCGACGACAAGGTCTTCGTGGTCTCCTTCCTCTCCAACGTGGTGGTGGCCGCCCTGATCGTCTTCCTCGGCGACAAGCTGGGCGTCGGCGCCCAGCTGTCCACCGGCGTGGTCGTGGTCCTGGGCATCCGGATCTTCTCCAACGCGGCGGCCATCCGCCGCCACGTGTTCGGGGCGTGACACCCGTGAACCAGCCGAACGAAGCGAACCAGCCGAACCAGCCGAACCAGCGGAACGAACCGGACGCGTCCGACGGGCCGCGCCGGCCCACCGGCCGCGCCGCGCTGCTGGCCGCCCTGTGGCCACCGCGCGCCAGCCGGGGCCAACTGGTCGCCGCCGTGCTGCTGTTCGTGCTCGGCCTCGGCCTGGCCATCCAGGTGCGGGCCGCCGGCAGCGAGGACACCGCGCTGCGCGGCGCGCGCCCCGAGGACCTGGTGCGCATCCTCAGCGACCTGGAGGACCGCTCGGCCCGCCTGGAGGACGAGCAGAGCACCCTGGAGGACCAGCGCGCCGAGCTGGAGAACAGCAGCGACCAGGCCGAGGAGGCCCGCCGGCAGAGCGAGGAGCGGGAGCGACAACTGGGCGTGCTGGCCGGTACGGTGGCGGCGGAGGGCCCGGGCATCACCCTCCGCGTCGACGACCCGACGGGCGCCGTCACGGCCGACATGCTGCTCGACGCCGTCCAGGAGCTGCGCGCCGCCGGTGCCGAGGCGCTCCAGATCAACGGGGTGCGGATCGTCGCGAGCACATCCTTCGTGGACCACAACGGTGGGGTTCACGTGGACGACGAGCGCGTTCGTGCTCCGTTCGTGATCGACGCGATCGGCCGCCCCCAGGACCTGGAGCCGGCGCTGAACATCCCGGGCGGGGTGGTGCAGTCGATGGAGAACAAGCAGGCGGCGGTCGCCGTGACGCGTCCTGAGACCGTGACCGTGGATGCCTTGCGATCGGCGGAGCAGCCTGACTACGCTCAGTTGTCATCATGACCGAACCTCGACGTCACGGGGGTTATCGATCACCGTGCCGCCCAGTGAGGGAAACTGAAGAGAGACCGCTCACGTTGTCAGGATGACGTGTGTGGTCGGTGGAGAGAGAGAATGGACCGTCCCGCCCCGGTGGCGGGCCGGGCTAGGTGCGAGGGGATCGCTGGTGAGTTTTTTCGCTAGGTTGTTCGGCAGGCGTCAGAGCGGCACGCACAGTGCCGCGGGAGCCCGCGCCCGCCAGCAAGGCCAGCCTCCGGCGCCGCCGTCCGAGCCCGGCCGCCCCCTGTTCCGGGACGAGGTCTCCCAGCCAGGCGGCATAGCGGACCAGGGGCGCGGGGCCGCCGGGCCCGCCTGTGGCCGCTGCGGCCACGCCAACACCCCCAACAGCCGCTTCTGTTCCTACTGCGGGGCGGCGCTCCGCCCCGGCGTCGAGGGCTCGTCGGAGACCACCTCCACGATCTCGATCTCCGGCCTGGAGGCGTACGACGCCGAGGCCACCGGGCAGCACCACGTGCCGGTGCTCTCGCCCGAGGCCCAGGCGGCGGTCGACGCGCTGCCCGCCGGCTCGGCCCTCCTCGTCGTTCGCCGAGGGCCGAACTCGGGCTCCCGCTTCCTGCTCGACAGCGATGTCACCACGGCGGGGCGACACCCCCAGAGCGACATCTTCCTGGACGACGTCACGGTCTCCCGGCGCCATGTCGAGTTCCGCCGCGGCCCCGACGGCGGGTTCACCGTCAGCGACGTCGGCAGCCTCAACGGCACCTACGTCAACCGCGAGCAGATCGACTCCGTGGCCCTGGCCAACGGGGACGAGGTGCAGATCGGCAAGTACCGGATGGTGTACTTCGCCGGACGGCAGGTGCACTGACGGTGCGGGGGCGCGAGAGCGCGTGGGGCCGAGGCTCGACTATCCAAATGCACCGGGCACGGCCTAGGGTTGCTGTGTGAATCAGCTCGATGTCGTGGGCGTGCGGGTGGAAATGCCCAACAACCAGCCCATCGTGCTCCTCCGAGAAGTCGGTGGCGATCGCTACCTCCCGATCTGGATCGGGCCGGGCGAGGCGACCGCCATCGCGTTCGCCCAGCAGGGGATGACCCCGGCCAGGCCGCTGACGCACGACCTCTTCAAGAACGTCCTGGAGGCCGTGGACCAGGAACTCAGCGCCGTGCGGATCACCGATCTGCGCGACGGGGTGTTCTACGCCGAGCTGGTCTTCGCCAGCGGGGTCGAGGTCAGCGCCCGCCCGTCGGACGCGATAGCGCTCGCGCTGCGGATCGGTACCCCGATCTACGGCAGCGACGCCGTGCTCGACGACGCCGGGATCATCATCCCCGACGAGCAGGAGGACGAGGTGGAGCGGTTCCGCGAGTTCCTCGACCAGATCTCCCCCGAGGACTTCGGTACCAGCAGCCAGTAGCGGTGCGTGGCGATCGTTGACGCGCTCCGTGTGGATACCTAGCTTCAGTGGGGCATGTCTTGGGAGGAGCGCTGTGTGCCAACTCATCGTGACAGCCGGTGAGTGACGAGGACACGGTCGGGACATGTGGAACGGAGGCCGGCGTGACAGGTGACGGCGACAGCCGGGCGGTCGGGGAGAGCACCGCACGTCCCGGTGCGGCGCCCCGTCCGGGCTTGCGACAGACGGTCGCGCCCCCGGCGGGCCTCCGGGAGGAGGCCGCCCGGGAGCTGTTGGGCTACCCGGGGCCCAGCGCCTGCGCGGCGGCCGGCATCACCTACCGGCAGCTCGACTACTGGGCCCGCACCGGGCTCGTCCAGCCCGGCGTCCGGCCGGTCCCCGGCCAGGGCGGGCAGCGGCTGTACAGCTTCCGCGACGTGCTGGTCCTCAAGATCGTCAAGCGGCTGCTGGACGCCGGGGTCTCGCTCCAGGCCATCCGCGCCACCGCCGAGGCGCTGCGCACCGCCGAGCTGGGCGAGTTGGCGCACATGACGCTGATGAGCGACGGCGCCGCGGTCTACCGCTGTGCCTCCCCCGACGAACTGGCCGAGCTGTTGCGCGGCGGCCGTGGGGTCTTCGGCATCGCGGTCGGCGCGGTCTGGAGCGATGTGGAGGCGGCCCTGGGTCGGCTGCACGCCGAACGCGCCGACACCGGGGAGCGCGTCGTCCCCGCCGACCACCCCGAGGACGAGCTGGCCAGGCGGCGGAAGCGCTCGCGCTGAGCGGCTCCGCGCCGAGCGGCTGAGCCCCCGGGTCACGGTCGGGCCCGCGATTGTCAGTGCCCTGGGGCACCATCGGACGGGTGAGGGGCCAGCCAACCATTCTCCACCTCGACATGGACGCCTTCTACGCCTCCGTGGAGCAGGCGGCCAAGCCGAGCCTGCGCGGCAAGGCCGTGGTCGTCGGTGGCATCGGGCCGCGCGGGGTGGTGGCCACCGCGTCGTACGAGGCCCGCGTGTTCGGGGTGCGTTCCGCCATGCCCACGGCCCAGGCGCGGCGGCTGTGCCCGCACGGGGCGTATCTGGTGCCCAGGTTCGAGGTGTACCGGGCGGTCAGCGAGCGCGTGATGGGCCTGTTGGCGCGGCTGTCGCCGCTGGTGGAGCCGCTCAGCCTGGACGAGGCGTTCGTCGACCTGGCCGCCGGCGGGAGCGCCGACACGGCGGAGCGGGCGCGGGCGGTGGCGGAGCGGCTGCGGGCCGAGATCGCCGCCGCGACCGGGGTGACGGGCTCGGTCGGGCTGGCCGGGGCCAAGATGCTGGCGAAGATCGCCTCGGAGCGGGCGAAGCCCGACGGGCTGGTGCTGATCGAGCCGGGCACCGAGCGGGAGTTGCTGGCGCCGCTGCCGGTGCGGACGCTGCCGGGGGTCGGGCCCGCGACGGCCGAGGTGCTGCGGCGTGCGGGCATCCACACCGTCGAGGAGACGGTGCGGGCCGGCGAGGCCGAGCTGACGCGGCTGCTGGGCCGGGCGCACGGCGCCGGGGTCTTCCGGATGGCGTTGGGCGTCGACGACCGGCCGGTGGTCGCGGAGCGGGACGCCAAGTCCATCTCCGTGGAGGACACCTTCGAGGTGGACATGACCGATCGGGCGCGGATCAGGTTCGAGGTGCGGCGGCTGGCCGAGCGGTGCGTGACCAGGCTGCGGGCCGCCGGCCGTTCGGGCCGCACGGTGGTGCTGAAGGTCCGACGGTACGACTTCAGCACGCTCACCCGCTCCGAGACGCTGCGCGGGCCGACGGACGACCTGGCCGTGGTGCGGGAGGCGGCCGAGCGGCTGCTGGAGAGCGTGGACACCACCGAGGGCGTGCGGCTGTTGGGCGTCGGGGTCAGCTCGTTGGCCGACTTCACGCAGGAGGATCTCTTCGCCCAGTCGGAGCGGGCCGGGTCGGGCGGGGAGCGGCCCGCCGAGCCGGCGCCCACGGAGGAGGCGGCGCCGGCCGGGCCGGAGGCCGACCGGCGGTGGCTGCCCGGGCTCGACGTGACGCACGAGCGGTTCGGGCCCGGCTGGGTGCAGGGCAGCGGGGTGGGGCGGGTGACGGTGCGCTTCGAGCGGCCGGAGGACCGGGTGCCGGGACGGGTGCGCACCTTCGCCGTGGACGATCCGCTGCTGCGGCGCTCCGGCCCGCTGCCCCTGGTGCCGCGCGGGCCGGGGGCGTCGGGGGAGGCGGCGGATCAGCCCTCGGGGTCGTCCGAGGAGGCCAGTCGGCCGAAGTCTGCGTCCGGCGCGGGGCCGGCCTCGGCGTCCGGGTCGGGCGGGAGATCGAGCCCGTAGTGGCGGTAGAGCTGGAGTTCCTGCTCGGGGGAGAGGTGGCGGCCCACGCCCAGGTCGGGCGCGCGGCGGATCAGCGCCCTGTCGAACGGGACGCGCAGCGCGTTGCCCACCAGCTCGCTGGGCTCCAGCGGCACGAAGGCGTCCCGGGTGAAGAGCCCGGTCCGCACGGCGGCCCACTCGGGGACGCCGGTGGCGTCGTCCAGATACACCTCGTCCACGGTGCCGATCTTGTCGCCGTGGCGGTCGAACGCCTTGCGGCCGATCAGGCCACGCGGATCGATGTCGGTTCGCACGGGTTCCTCCAACTGCGCGCCTGGGACGGTGTGGGCGTCCCGGAGAACGTCGTCCCCTCACACCTACCCAAGGCCAGAATCGGGCCGCCGGCCAGTCGAGGTCCACCCCTCGGCCCGGACGGGTGGCGCTGGTAGGCTCGTAGGCGGTTGTCAATCTCGTGCGGGAGAGTCCTGCCGCCCTTCGGGGCGACGGGCGCCGAAGGAGCAAATCCTCCCCGGAATCTCTCAGGCCCCTGTACCGCGCGGGCGAAACCACTCTGGAAAGCAGGGCGGCGGCGGAGCGTTGTTCCCCGGTCGCCCTCACCGACGGTGCAAGTCCGGCGCGGTGGCGCGGGGCGAAGCTCTCAGGTCGTATGACAGAGGGGGAGGCAGTCAGGCGGTGTTGCCTGGCGCCCGTAGGTCGCCCACGGCCCAAGGAGCCTCCACGATGACCGCGCATCCGACCCCGCTGACCGCCCTGGAGCAGGGCACCCCCTTCGCCGACCGGCACATCGGGCCCGACCGGGGCGCCGTGGCCAAGATGCTGGCGCAGGTGGGCTTCGGCTCCCTGGACGAGCTGACCGCAGCCGCCGTGCCGGAGGCGATCCGCCACACCGAGGCCCTGGACCTGCCCGATCCGCTGGACGAGGCGGCCGTGCTGGCCGAGCTGCGCGCGCTGGCCGGGCGGAACACCGTGGCCCGCTCCATGATCGGGCTCGGCTACCACGGCACCTTCACCCCGCCGGTGATCCAGCGCAACGTGCTGGAGAACCCGGCCTGGTACACCGCCTACACGCCCTACCAGCCGGAGATCTCCCAGGGCCGGCTGGAGGCGCTGCTCAACTTCCAGACCGTGGTCGCCGACCTCACCGGGCTGCCGACGGCCGGCGCCTCGCTGCTCGACGAGGGCACGGCGGCGGCCGAGGCGATGGCCCTGGCCCGGCGCGTGACGCGGAAGGCGGGCGGGGTCTTCCTGGTGGACGCCGACTGCCTGCCGCAGACCATTGCCGTGGTGCGCACCCGCGCCGAGCCGACCGGCGTCGAGGTGCTGGTCGCCGACCTGAGCGAGGGCATCCCCGAAGAGGCCGTCGAACGCGGGGTGTTCGGGGTCCTGCTCCAGTACCCGGGCGCCTCGGGCGCCGTGCGCGACCCGCGCGCGCTGATCGAGCGGGCGCACGAGCTGGGCGCCGTGGTCACCGTCGCCGCCGACCTGCTGGCGCTGACCGTGCTCGCCTCGCCGGGGACGCTGGGCGCCGACATCGCGGTCGGCAGCAGCCAGCGGTTCGGCGTTCCCATGGCCTTCGGCGGGCCGCACGCCGGCTACATGTCCGTGCGCGAGGAGTACGCCAGGAACCTCCCCGGCCGGCTGGTCGGCGTCTCCCGGGACGCGGCCGGCAGGCCCGCCTACCGGCTGGCGCTCCAGACCAGGGAGCAGCACATCCGCCGCGAGCGGGCCACCAGCAACATCTGCACCGCCCAGGTGCTGCTCGCCGTGATGGCCGGCCTCTACGCCGTCTACCACGGGCCCGAGGGGCTGGCCGCCATCGCCCGCCGCACCCACCGCCTGGCGGCGCTGCTGGCGGCCGGGCTGCGGGAGGGCGGCGTCGAGGTGGCCCACGAGGCGTTCTTCGACACCGTCACCGCGCGGGTGCCGGGCCGGGCCGCCGATGTGGTGGCCGCCGCCCGCGCCGCCGGGGTCAACCTGCGCCAGGTCGACGCCGACCGCGTCGGCGTGGCCTGCGACGAGACCACGGGACGGGACGATCTGGCCGCCGTCTGGGCCGCGTTCGGCGTGCCCGCCACCGCCGCCGACATCGACGGGCTGGACGCCCGGGTGCCCGACGCGCTGCCGGCCGGGCTGCTGCGCGAGGACGAGTACCTGACGCACCCGGTCTTCCACGCCCACCGCTCCGAGACGGCGATGCTGCGCTATCTGCGGCGGCTGGCCGACCGGGACTACGCGCTGGACCGGGGCATGATCCCGCTCGGCTCCTGCACGATGAAGCTCAACGCGACGGCGGAGATGGCCGCGATCACCTGGCCGGAGTTCGCGGGGCTGCACCCGTTCGCGCCGCTCGACCAGGCCGAGGGCTATCTGGCGCTGATCCGCGAACTGGAGGACCGGCTGGCCGAGATCACCGGCTATGACGCGGTCTCGCTCCAGCCCAACGCCGGCTCCCAGGGCGAACTGGCGGGGCTGCTCGCGGTCCGCGCCCACCACCGCGCCAACGGGCAGGAGCAGCGCACCGTTTGCCTGATCCCGTCCTCGGCGCACGGCACCAACGCGGCGAGCGCGGTGCTGGCCGGGATGCGGGTGGTGGTCGTGGCCACCAGCGAGAGCGGGGACGTGGACGTCGCCGACCTTGAGGCGAAGATCGCCAAGCACCGCGACGAGTTGGCCGTGCTCATGGTGACCTACCCGTCCACGCACGGCGTGTTCGAGGAGCGCATCGGCGAGATCTGCGCCGCCGTGCACGACGCTGGCGGCCAGGTCTACGTGGACGGCGCCAACCTCAACGCCCTGGTGGGGCTGGCCAAGCCGGGCCGTTTCGGCGCGGACGTCTCCCACCTCAACCTGCACAAGACCTTCTGCATCCCGCACGGCGGGGGCGGCCCCGGCGTGGGCCCGGTCGCCGTGCGCGCCCATCTGGCGCCGTATCTGCCGGGGCACCCGGGGCAGCCGAGCGCGGGTCCCGAGGGTTCCGGGCCGGTCTCGGCGGCGCCCTGGGGCTCCGCCGGCATCCTGCCGATCTCGTGGGCGTATGTGCGGCTGATGGGCGCCGCCGGGCTGCGCCGCGCCACCCAGGTCGCCGTGCTCAGCGCCAACTACGTGGCCAGGCGGCTGGAGCCGCACTACCCCGTGCTCTACACCGGGCCCGGCGGGCTGGTCGCGCACGAGTGCGTGATCGATGTGCGGCCGCTCACCAAGGCGACCGGGGTCACCATCGACGACGTCGCCAAGCGGCTGGTCGACTACGGCTTCCACGCGCCGACCATGTCGTTCCCGGTCGCGGGCACGCTGATGATCGAGCCCACCGAGAGCGAGGACCTGACGGAACTCGACCGGTTCTGCGATGCGATGATCGCGATCCGTGGGGAGATCGACCGGGTCGCCTCGGGCGAGTGGCCGGCCGACGACAACCCGCTGGTCAACGCCCCCCACCCGGCCGAGGAGTTGACCGGCGACTGGCCGCACCCCTACACGCGGCGGGAGGCCGTCTACCCGGGCGAGCTGTCCCGGGACGGCAAGTACTGGCCGCCGGTGCGCCGGATCGACGGCGCCTTCGGGGACCGGAACCTGGTCTGCTCCTGCCCGCCCATCGAGGAGCTGGCCGAGTAGCGTCCGCCGGGTAACGCACACGGCGCCGGGGGCGGTCGGGCGCGATGCCCGGCCGCCCCCGGCGGTGGAAAGCGTTACGGCGCGTCGCTCAACTGGCCAGGCCCAGCGGGGCGAGGCGGTTGGCGACCAGCGCCACCAGCGCGTCCACGGTGATCAGCCGCTCGGCCGCGATCCCCGGCGGCGCCGGCGCGAGCGGGATCAGCAGGTCGTCCCCTGAGGGGCTGCCCTCGGCGGGGTCCGCCGCCTCGTCCGGGTACAGCCAGAGCGTCAGCATGTACAGCTCGGGAACGGAGAGCAGCCGGGGCTGGTACCGCGCGCGCTGCTCCTCCGCGAGCCGGAGCGCGCGCTCGGTGGAGGCGATGTAGGGGCCCTCGCCGAAGTGCGAGAACGCCCAACCGTCCGCGGTGACCTGGCACTCGGCGGTGCCCACGGACAGACCGTCCTGGGCGAGGAGATAACGCCAGCCGGTCAGCCGGGCCGTGGGCGGCTCCGCCGGCGCGGTCAGCCGCTCCAGGCGGTGGACCGGCAGCGGCAGGGTGGGACGCAGCGCGCCACGGTCGAACCGGAGCCTGCGGGGGGCGGGAACGGCGGCGGAGCGCAGAGCTTCGTCGATCGTGCGCTCGACCGTCGCGGGAACCTGGGGGATGCTCAGGGGCATGATGGGTCGCCTCTCGCTTTGGAGTAGGTCGCCTCTAATAGGAGACACGCCGTCCCGCGATTTTATACGATGCTGGATTGCGGATTGTTTCCACTAGCCTTACCGCAGTGTTTCGGCAAGGGTAAATCCGGCCGCCAAAACGGGCGTTCCGACCGTTGTCTTGCCAACGGAATATGCCCCCGCCGTGGGGCCTGAGCCTCACGTTGCGTGTTATCTCCGGCGTGACGTGGGCAGGATCGAGGGCGCCCGTCCCTCGACGCAGGAGGTGCCCCATGGGGGAGAAGGTCGCGGCTGACCGGTTCGACCTCGCCGCCCGAGGGCGGTTCAGGGACCGGCTCCACGCCTGTCTCGACGCGCTGGCGACGCTTCTCGCCGAGGGGCGGTTCCACGGGCCGAGGGACCGGGTCGGCATGGAGGTCGAACTCTGCCTGGCCGATTCCGACGGGTCACCGCGAATGGTCAACGCGGAAGTTCTTGGCCGAATGGCGACCCGGGATTTCCAGAGTGAGCTGGGAAAATTCACGATCGAACTGAATATGTCGCCGCGCGAGCTGGGCGGCGGTGTGTTCGAGGACATGGCCGAGGAGTTGCGTATCGCGTTGCGGTACGCCGACCGAATGGCCGGAGAATTCGGCGCCCAGGTCGTGATGACCGGGGTCCTGCCCACCATCGCCGCCGAGCAGATGGTCCCGGGCAGCCTCTCGCTCGGGGACCGCTACACCCTGCTCAACGACCAGATCATGGCCGCGCGCGGCGAGTCGATCCAGCTGGACATCGACGGCGCCGAGCGGCTGACCAGCACCTTCGACTCGATAGCCCCCGAGTCCGCGTGCACCTCGGTGCAGTACCACCTCCAGGTCACGCCCGAGCGCTTCGCGCCGGCGTGGAACGCCGCGCAGGCCGTGCTCGCGGCGCAGGTGGCGGTGGGCGCCAACGCGCCGTTCGTCTTCGGGCGTGAACTGTGGCGCGAGTCGCGGCCGATCTTCTTCCTCCAGGCCACGGACGACCGCCCGCCGGAGCTGGCCGCGCAGGGGGTGCGCCCGCGCACCTGGTTCGGCGAGCGCTGGATCGCCTCGGCGCTCGACCTCTTCGAGGAGAACGTCCGCTACTTCCCCGCGCTGCTGCCGCTGCTGGGCGACGAGGACCCACAGGCGGTACTCGCGGCCGGCGGCGCCCCCGCGCTCGGCGAACTGGCGCTCCACAACGGCACGGTCTATCGATGGAACCGCCCGGTCTACGCCGTCGTCGACGGCGTTCCGCACCTGCGGGTGGAGAACCGCGTGCTGTCCACCGGCCCCACCGTCACCGACACCATCGCCAACGGGGCCTTCTACTACGGGCTGGTGCGGGCACTGGCCGACGAGCCGGAACCGGTGTGGGAGCGGCTGCCGTTCGCCGAGGCCGAGCGGAACTTCGACGCCGCCTGCCGGCACGGCCTCGGCGCCCGGCTGCGCTGGCCGGGGCCGAACGGCAGCCGGGAACTGCCGGCCGCCGAGCTGATCGAGGAGACCCTGCTGCCGCTGGCCGCCGCCGGCCTGGACGCCTGGGGCGTCAACGCCTCCGACCGGGACCGCTGTCTCGCGGTGATCGAGGGGCGGTGCCGGCGCGGGGTCACCGGAGCGGACTGGCAGACTTCCGTCTACCACCAGTTGGTGGCGGACGGAAAGGACCGGGCGACGGCCCTCAGGGGCGTCGTGCGGCGGTACTGCGAACTGGCGCGGACCGACACCCCCGTGCACGACTGGCCGACGCAGCCCTGACGGCGCGGGCCGGCGCGCGCCGGTGGCGGTCGCGCGCCGGACGGGAGACGGAGTGCGGCTCACGCGTGACGACGGCCGGGCGGCCACCCCAGCCCCGGACCCCGCGCCGTGCGCGCTGCCGGCGCGCGCCCTGCGCCACGAGCTGCTGCTGGTGCTCGGCGTCTCGCTCGGCGCGAGCGCCGTGCGCGCGCTGGTCAGCTTCGCCGGGGTGGTCACCCGCCCCGGCGGGCTCAGCGAACAGGCGGCCAACCTCAACACCTCGCGCGCCCCCGACCGCCCCTGGCTGGATCTGGCCTGGCAGTTGGTCTCCATCTCCACGGCGCTGGTGCCGGTGCTGCTGGTGGCCCATCTGCTGCTGCGGGAGTACGGCTACGGCGGCGGCCCCGACGGAAGCCCGGGCCAACGAGGGCTGCGGCTGATCGGTTTCGACCTGACGCGGCCCCGCTTCGACCTTCCCTGGGGGGCCGTGGTCGCCGCCGGCATCGGCGGCAGCGGGCTGGCGCTCTACCTGGGCGCGCACGCGGCTGGCGCCAACCTCACGGTGGTGCCCGAGTCGCTGCCCGAGGTCTGGTGGAAGTACCCCGTGCTGATCGCCTCCGCCGTGCAGAACTCGGTGGTGGAGGAGGTCATCGTGGTGGGCTTCCTGCTGCGGCGGCTGGACCAGCTCGGCTGGAGCGCGACGGGCTCGCTGGCGGCCAGCGCGCTGTTGCGCGGGACGTATCACCTCTACCAGGGCATCGGCGGCTTCTTCGGCAACGTGGCGATGGGCGTGATCTTCGTCTGGCTCTACCGGCGTTGGGGCCGGGTGATGCCGCTGGTGGTCGCCCACGCGCTGATCGACATCGTGGCCTTCGTCGGCTACGGGCTGCTGGCCGGGCGGGTGGACTGGCTGCCCACGCCCTGACCGGCTCCCCGGCCAGCGCGAGGCCAGTGCGAGGCCAGCGCGTTGCGGGCGTTCGGCCGCGAGGCGCGCCGGCCCAACGCGCGTCCCCGCCGGGCCCGTTGACGCGGCCGGGAGACCGAGGAGGCCGGGCCGCGTCAACGGGTGGAGCCGTGGCGGGTGGCCGGACTCAGGGCCCCTCGCCCGCCGCCAGCGGCAGCGCCTCGATGCGCCCGGCGCCGCAGACGGTGCCCCCGGCCCAGTCGGCCGCCGTGGCGTCGTAGGTGTCCGGGGGTATGACCCGCAGCTCGGCCGGCTCAGGACCGCAGGTGCCGTCCGCCGCGTCCTCCTCGCCGGCCACCACCGTCCAGCGCAGCTGGGCCCAGGCGCTCTCGCCGGGGGCCAGGGTCAGCTGGTCGGCCTCCCGCGAGGTGTCCCTGACCGTGGTCGTGGGCAGGGCGTCGCCGTCGTCGTCCGCCAGCTCAAGACCGGGCCAGCCCTGGGTGCGGCAGTCGGCGTCCGAGACGTTGGTGAGGGTCAGGGCCGCGTAGCGGTTCCCCGCGCCGGAGTCCAGCGGGGTCAGCGAGGCGGACAGGGACTCGGGGGCGCACCAGTCGGCAGCCGGCGCCGACTCCTCGGCGGCGTCGGCGCGTTCACCGTCCGCGCCGTCCGCGTCCTCGGTGCCGGGCCGCTCGGTGGCGTCCCGCTCCTCCGCGCCCGCCTGGGGCCGGGCGTCGGACTGGTCGTCGGCCGAGGCCGCGACGCGCTCGGCCGTGTCCCCGCTCCCGCCGCCCTCCGAGCAGCCGGCCGCGAGCAGGCCGAAGAAGGCGAGGGCGGCGCCGAGGGCGAGACGTGCGCGGTGGGTCCGGCGGAGCGGGGACCTCCGCGGCGGGGTGGTGGGGGTCGTGGGGGTCTGGGAGGTGATCGGATCTGTCGCGGTGATCGGGGTCTTCGGGGGTGTGGGACTCGTCGGGGTCATCGTGTCCTCCGGAGGGATTCGGCTGGATGCGGAGGAGTGCACCTGGTCCGACGTTCGACCGCCATCCGGGGTTCCTCCGTCCGGGGGCGCGGGGAAGCGCGGGACCGGCGCCCACGGCCGCACGTACGCCGGCGCCTTCCTTACCCCTCCCCGCCGCCCACCCCCGTCACCCACCCCGGTCCGGCCTCCCGACGCCCGTCAGCCGCCCGCCAGCTCAGGCGACGAACTCCCGCAGATAGCGCGGCAGTTCGGGGCGCGTGCCGTCGTCCTCGGCCGGCAGCGGGGTCCCGTTGACCGTCCGCACCGGCACCACCCCACTCCAGTGCGGCAGTTCCAGGTCGGCCGGGTCGTCGTGGGGGCCGCCCACGCGAACCTTCGCCGAGACCTCGGCCAGGTCCAGCTCCAGCACGGCGGTGGCCGCCAGCTCCTTGGCGTTGGCCGGCCGGCAGTCCTCCGCCCGCCCCGGCACCACCGCGTTCACCAGCGAGTCCAGCGCCGCCCTGGCCCGCGCCGGGTCGGTCACCCGGCGCGCGGTGCCGTGCACCACCACCGAGCGGTAGTTGATCGAGTGGTGGAACGCGGACTTGGCCAGAACGAGTCCGTCCACATGGGTGACGGTGACGCAGACCGGCAGCCCGTCGTGGCGCAGTGCCCGCGCCCCGGTGGAGCCGTGGAGATAGAGCCGCTCGCCGTCCCTGGCGTAGAGCGTCGGCAGGACGACGGGCCTGCCGTCGGCGACGAAGCCCAGGTGGCACAGGTAGGCCGCGTCCAGGATGGAGTGGACCAACGCCCGGTCGTAGGTGACCCGTTCCCTGGCCCGGGTGGGGGTGGTCGACGCGGCGGGGGGATAGCTGCCGAGCGGCGGCCCGGCCGTGGCGTCGGCGGTCGTGGCGGACATGTCCTCGCTCCTCAAGGATCTTCGGGTTCTCGTCTGGCGAGAACGGCGGGTGGACGGCGGTGAAGGGAACTTGACGCGGGAGTTTGCCCTAGTGCAAACTCTGCTTTGTGCTAGGAGCATATCGGATCAGCGGGCGGGGCGCCGCCGAGATCGCCGCGAGCATCGAGCGGGCCGTCGGCGACGGCGCCCTCGCCCCGGGCCATGTCCTGCCGCCGCAGCGGGAGTTGGCCGCCGAACTGGGGGTCAACGCCAACACCGTGGCCGCCGCCTACCGCGCCCTGCGGGAGCGCGGGGTGATCGAGACGGCCGGCCGGCGCGGCAGCCGGGTGCGCGCCAGGCCCGCCAGCAGCCCCCGCGAGGCCATGCCGTTCGACCTCCCGCCGGGCACCCGGGACATCTCCCAGGGCAACCCCGACCCCGCCCTGCTGCCGCCGCTGGCCGAGGCGCTCGCCGAGGCCGCGAAGCGCGGCCGGAGGGCCCCCGTGCTCTACGGCGAGGCCGCCGTGGACGAGGAGTTGGCGGTGCTGGCGCGGGCCAGGTTCGACGCCGACGGCGTTCCCCCGGGGCCGGTCGGGGTCGCCTCCGGCGCGCTGGACACCATCGAACGCGTGCTGCTGGCCTGGCTCCGCCCCGGCGACGCCGTCGCCGTCGAGGACCCCGGCTGGGCCGCGCTGTTGGACCTGGTCGCCGCGCTCGGCCTGCGCCCCGTGCCGTGCCGCCTCGACGACGAGGGCCCCCGCCCGGAGGCGGTGGCCGAGGCCCTGCGCGCCGGCGCACGCGCGGTGGTGGTGACCGCCCGCGCGCAGAATCCGACGGGCGCGGCGGTCACGCCGGCGCGCGCCAGGGAGTTGCGCGCCCTGTTCGCCGAGCACCCCCAGACGCTGGTGATCGAGGACGACCACGGGCGCGGCATCGTCTCCGCGCCCCTGAACCCGGTGGTCGGCAGCACCGAACGCTGGGTCGAGATCCACTCGTTGGCCAAGTCGCACGGCCCCGACCTGCGGGTCGCCGCGTTCACCGGGGACCGCACCACCGTCGACCGGGTGCGCGGCCGGCAGCGGCTCGGGCCCGGCTGGGTCAGCCTGCTGCTCCAGCGGATCGTCGCCCACCTGTGGCGCACCGGCGCCGTTGACGCGGCGCGCGTCGCCGCGACCTACGACGCCCGCAGGGACCGGTTGTTGCGCGCGCTGGCCGAACGCGGCGTCGAGGCCAGGGGCCGCAGCGGGCTCAACGTCTGGGTTCCGGTCCCCGACGAGACCCGGGCCGTCGCCCAACTGCTGCGCGCCGGCTGGGCGGTGGCCCCCGGCGCGCGGTTCCGGGTGGCCTCGCCGCAGGGGATCAGGCTCACCGTCGTGACCCTGGCCGAGGCCGAGGTGGAGCCGCTGGCCACCGCAGTGGCCGACGCCGCCCGCCCGGCCGCCGGGCACCGGTTCGGCTGAGCTGAGGGGAGACGCGGACATGCGCCACGGTCGGAATCAAGCGCTGCTGAGGGGAGGGGCGATGGACTGTGTAGCATCGCTGAGGTGTTGAACATCGACCGGCTGAGGGTGCTCCACGCCGTGCGCAACCACGGCTCCGTCAGCGGCGCCGCCCTCGCGCTGCGCGTGACCACCTCCGCCGTCTCGCAGCAGCTCGCCAAGCTCGAACGGGAGACCGGCCAGCGGCTGTTGGCCAGGAACGGGCGCGGCATCCGGCTCACCGACGCCGGCCGCCTGCTGGCCGACCACGCCGAACGCATCCTCGGCCAGGTCGAGTTGGCCCACGCCGACCTGGAGGCCCAGCGCGGGCAGGCGGTCGGCGAGCTGCGGGTCGGCGCGTTCGCGACCGCCGCGCGCGGGCTCTTCCCGGCCGCGCTGGCCGCGCTGCGCGGCGAGCACCCCCAACTGCGCCCCATGCTGCGGGAGATGGAGCCGGAGGCGGCCCTCACCGTGCTGGCGCGCGGCGACATCGACCTGGCCGTGGTGCTCGACTGGTACAACCGACCGCTGGCCCTGCCCGGCGGCCTCAGCCGGCGCCCGCTCTTCGACGACGTGGCGGACGTCGCGCTGCCGGCCGGCCACCCGCTCGCCGACCGCGCCGAGTTGGACCTGGACGACCTCGCCGACGAGAACTGGGTCTCGTGGCCGCCCGGCGCCATCTGCCACGACTGGCTGATGTTCACGCTGCGCGGCCGGGGGATCGAGCCCAGGGTGGTCCACACGGCCGCCGAGCACCACACCCAACTCGCCCTGATCGCCGCCGGCTTGGGCGTGGCCGTGGCGCCGCGCCTGGGGCGGACGCCGGTCCCCGACGGGGTCGCGTTGATCCCCGTGCGTGGCACGATCACCCGGCGGGTGTACGCGGTCTGGCGGGAGGGCTCCGGCGGCCGCCCCTCGATCCGCGCGGCCGTGGCGGCCCTCCGCGCGGCCGCCCCGGCCGCCGAGGACGCGGCCCCGGCGCCACCGGATGCGGCGCCCCGGCCCCCGGCCGTTCCGTAGCCTCGTCCGAACGGACCGGATGAGGGGTGAGGGGCCAGTGATCCGCGACCTGTACAACGTGCGCGCGCAGCCGCCGGAGGGCGGCACCACGCCGCTGACCGAGGAGGAGGAGCGGCGCGTGCGGGCGGTGTTCCTCCACGACCTCGGCAACGTCATCGCCGAGCGCGGCTGGGTCAGGTTCCCCGCGTACTCGCCGGAGGAACGCCGGCGACTGGTCGACGTCGCGCACCGCCTGAGCGCCCACTGGGGCCGGCGGGTCTTCGTCGAGGCCGAGGACCAGTGCGCCCTGCGGCTCTATCTCGCCGGGCACGGCCCCCAGCCGGCGACCCCGCCGCTGCCGTAGCCGCGCGACCGCCCTCGCCGCCCGACGTTCCGCGCCCCGCCCAACTCCCCGCCCCCGGCGGAGAACGCGCGTCGACGGGGAAACGTTCGGTCGGGTCGGGCGCCCGCGCCGTGCCCGTCCCCAACGGCCGCGCCCGGCCCCAAACTATTGACAGGTACAGACCTGTACGAGAACGTGAGAGCGCTCTCACCCCCACTGGGAGCGTTGTTCACAACCCCCCACGCGCCCGGGTGCGTTGGTCCCCGGCGCGGGACAGTGGCGGTCGGGACCAGCCGTGGGACCGGCTGGAGCCGCCCGTCCCCGCGCGCCGCAGCACGCCGGACGCGCGTTCATCCAGCCGAACAAGGAGGACCCGGTGTTCCGCTTGCGGACAGTCCTGGTGGCCGCCGCCGCCAGCATCGCCGTCGCGACGGGCCTGATCGTCTCGGGCCCGGCGCCCGAGGCCGAGGCCGTTCCCGACACCATCCCGCTGACCATCACCAACAACTCGGGCCGGGGCGAACCCGTCTACATCTACAACCTCGGAACCGAGCTGAGCAGCGGCCAGTTGGGCTACGCCGACGCCGACGGCGCCTTCCACGCGTGGCCCGCCGGGGGCAACCCACCGACCCCCGCGCCCGACGCCTCGATCGAAGGCCCCGCCGACGGCGAGACGTTGACCATCCAGATGCCCAAGTTCTCCGGACGGATCTACTTCTCCGTCGGCGAGAAGCTGCACTTCTCCCTCACCCCCGACGGCCTGGTGCAGCCCGCCGTACAGAACCCGGACGACCCGAACCGGGACATCCTCTTCAACTGGTCCGAGTACACGCTCAACGACGCCGGCCTGTGGATCAACAGCACCCAGGTCGACATGTTCACCGCGCCCTACACCGTCGGCGTGCGCGAGCAGGGCGGCGCGGTGCGGACCACCGGCGAGTTGAAGCCCGGCGGCTACAGCGCCGTCTTCGACGGGGTGCGCGAGGCCGGCTGGGGCGACCTGGTCCACAACGGCCCGGACGGCACCCCGCTGCGGGTGCTCTCGCCCGGCCACGGCGTCGGCACCGGCGACGTCCCCGCCGACGCCATGAGCGACTACATCGACCGGGTGTGGGAGCACTATTCCTCCAACACCCTGACGGTCACGCCGATCTCGCACGAGCCGGACACCAAGTACTACGGCACGGTCTCCGGCGGCGTCATGAACTTCACCGACGGCTCCGGGCAGGTCGTCACCAGCTTCAACAAGCCGGACTCCGACAGCGTCTTCGGCTGCCACAAGGAGCTGGACGCGCCCAACGACCAGGTCAGGGGGCCGCTGTCGCGCACCCTGTGCGCCGGGTTCAACCGGTCGACGCTGCTGACCAACTCCGAGCAGCCCGACCCGGACAACTCGAACTTCTACCAGGACCCGGTCACCAACCACTACGCCCGGGTGATCCACGAGCAGATGGTGGACGGCAAGGCGTACGCGTTCGCGTTCGACGATGTCGGCGCCCACGAGTCGCTGGTGCACGACGGCGACCCGGCGGAGGCGTTCATGACGTTGACGCCCTACGAGTGAGCCGGCCGAACGACTCACGGTGAACCGAACCGCTCCCGGCGTTCGGGCCAAACGGCCAGAGCGCCGGGAGCGCGGCGCGTGCTGACTGGTGGCGCCTCAGCCACGCAGGATCGACTCGCCCTCGACCGTGATCGGCTCCTCGGGCAGCGGCTCGGTGGCCGGGCCCTCCAGCACCGCGCCGTCCTCCAGCGCGAAGCGGCTGCCGTGGCAGGTGCACAGGATGCCGTCCTCGTCCACCTGCGAGACCGCGCAGCCCTGGTGGGTGCAGATCGCCGAGAACGCCACGAACTCGCCCTCGGCTGGCTGGGTCACCACCAGCTGGTGGTCGGAGAGGATCTTCCCGCCGCCCACCGGGATGTCCGAGGTCGGCGCCAACTCCTCGCCGCCCCCGTCACCCGAGCCACCGTCCTCGGTACCGCAGCCCGCCAGCCCCACCGCCGCGAGCCCGGCGGCGCCGGCCAGCACCGCCGTCCTCCGTGTGGTGGTCGGACCGTTCATCTGAACTCCTCTCGGAAACGACCCCACCGGGCCACGGCGGAACGCGCCCCGCCGCCCACCCGGCCGTCGGGCGAGAGTAGCGGAGGAACGGCCTCCGCCTCAGCGCCTCACGGATTTCCGGACCGCCTCACGGATTCCCGGGATCGTGCGGGCCGTTCCCGGCGGGCTGGCGAGGCCAGCCGTTCCACCTCGTCGGCGTCAGGACCGACGACGCCCTGGCTCACCGTCCCGCCGTGGACGGCGAGGAGCCGCAGCGCGCCGCTCGGCTCCGCCGCCGCGCCGGATACCCTACGGCCATGCTCCGCGAAGTCCTCGCCACCCGCTATGTGACCCCGCTGCGGGAGGGCGGCTCGTTGCCCGGCATCGTCGAGGCGGACGATCTGGGGACCTATGTCATGAAGTTCACCGGCGCCGGCCAGGGCCCCAAGTCGCTGGTCTCCGAGGTGGTCTGCGGCGGGCTGGCCCGGCGGCTCGGGCTGCGGGTGCCGGAGCTGGTCCTGATCGGGCTCGACCCGGTGATCGGGCTGGCCGAGCCGGACCAGGAGGTACAGGAGCTGCTCAGGGCGAGCGCCGGCACCAACCTCGGGATGGACTACCTGCCGGGCTCCATCGGCTTCGACCCGCTGGCCTACCGCGTCGACCCCGTCGAGGCCGGCCGGGTCGTCTGGTTCGACGCGCTGGTCAACAACGTGGACCGCTCCTGGCGCAACCCCAACCTGCTGGTCTGGCACGGCGAGTTGTGGCTGATCGACCATGGCGCCGCGCTGATCTGGCACCACAACTGGCCCTCGGCCGCCGCCTCGGCGGCCCGGGGCTTCGCCGCCGCCGACCACGCGCTCGCGCCGGTCGGGCCCGATGTGGCGGGCGCGGACGCCGCGTTGGCGCCGCTGGTCACCGCCGAGCTGCTGGACGCGGTGCTCGCCGAGGTGCCCGACGCCTGGCTGGCGCCCGAGCCGGGGCTCGACCACCCGGACGCGCTGCGCGCCGCCTACCGGGACACGCTGCTCACGCGGGCGGCCACGATCGGCGAGCGCGTCGAGCTGGGCGCCAGAACCGAACGCCGGGGCTCAGGCGCGCCCGGCTGGCTCACCGGCCGGCCCGAGGCGGCCGAGGCCGGCAGGACCGGGGGAGCGGGCCGATGACGCCGCAGCCGAACGCCGCCGACCGCGCCGTCTTCGAGTACGCCGTGCTGCGCGTGGTGCCCCGCGTGGAGCGCGGCGAGGCGATCAACGCGGGCGTGCTGCTCTACTCGCGCCCCCGCTCCTTCCTGGCCGCCCGCACCCACCTGGACACCGGGCGGCTGCTGGCGCTCGACCCGACGGCGGACGTGGCCGGCGTGCGCGCCGCGCTGCGCGCCGTCGAGCGGGTCTGCGACGGCGGTCCCGAGGCCGGGGCCGCGGCCGGCGACGAGGCCGGGCGCCGGTTCCGCTGGCTGATCGCGCCGCGCAGCACCGTGGTCCAACCGGGCCCGGTGCACAGCGGGTTGACCGCCGACCCGGACGCCGAGCTGGAGCGGCTGCTGACCCTCCTGGTGCGCTGAGGCGGCCGTCCCCGGCGCGGAATCGCGGGGGCGGGGTTCCGTTGTGTCAGTGCCGGGTGGTAGTTACTTCTCGGTAGCGCGTGAACGACGGCGTTCACGACGAGCGCATCACTCGACGGCGAGGAGAGCGACCGACATGACCACCACCACGCAGCAGCGCGTCGCGCTGGTGACCGGCGCGGCCCGGGGCATCGGGGCCGCCACCGCCGCGCGGCTGGCCGCCGACGGCCACCGGGTCGCCGTGCTCGACCTGACCCGGGAGGCCGGCGGCGAGACGGTCGCCGCCATCGAGGCGGCCGGCGGCACCGCCCTCGCCGTCGGCTGCGACGTCTCGGACGCGGACGCGGTGCGGGCCGCCGTGGCCGAGGTCGCCGAGCGGCTGGGCCCGCCGGGGGTCCTGGTGAACAACGCGGGCGTCCTGCGGGACAACCTGCTGTTCAAGATGAGCGAGGCGGACTGGGACACGGTGATGAACGTCCACCTGCGGGGCGCGTTCCTGATGTCCCGCGCCTGCCAGGCACACATGGTGGAGGCCGGGTTCGGCCGGATCGTCAACCTCTCCTCCAGCTCCGCCCTGGGGAACCGGGGGCAGGCCAACTACGCGGCGGCCAAGGCGGGCCTCCAGGGCTTCACCAAGACCCTCGCCATCGAGCTGGGCAAGTTCGGCGTCACGGTCAACGCGGTGGCGCCCGGGTTCATCGCCACCGACATGACGTCGGCCACCGCCGACCGGGTCGGCGTGCCGTTCGACGAGTTCCAGCGGGCCGCCGCCGAGCAGATCCCGGTGCGCCGGGTCGGTCAGCCGGCGGACGTCGCGCACGCCATCGCGTTCTTCGCGAGCGAGGCCGCCGGCTTCGTCTCGGGCCAGGTGCTCTATGTGGCGGGTGGTCCCCTTGACTGACGCCGGCGGTGGGGCGCGCGGCGCGCGCGAGGAGGGGCGGGACGGGGCGCGGGTCGCCGTCGTCACCGGCGGCAGCCGGGGCATCGGGTTCGGCGTGGCCAGGGCGCTGATCGCCCGGGGCGACCGGGTCTGCGTCACCGGGCGCGACCAGGAGCGACTGGCCGAGGCCGTCGCCGAGTTGGGCCCGCGCGCCATGGGCGTGGCGGGCAAGGCGCACGACCCGGCGCACCAGGCCGAGGTCGTCGAGCGCGTGATGACGGCCTGGGGCCGCCTGGACCACCTGGTGAACAACGCGGGGAGCAACCCGGCGTTCGGCCCGCTCACCGAGGTCGAACCGGCGCTGCTGGCCAAGGTCTTCGAGATCAACGTGCTCTCCGCCTTCGGCTTCGCCCGGGGCGCCTGGTCGGCCTGGCAGCGCGAGCACGGCGGCACGGTGGTCAACGTCTCCTCGATCGCGGGGCTGGGCGCCACGCCGTTCCTCGGCGGCTACGGCGTCACCAAGGCCGCCCTGATCAACCTGACCGAGCAGCTGGCCCAGGAGATGGCCCCGGCGGTCCGGGTCAACGCGGTGGCGCCCGCCGTGGTCAAGACCCGGTTCGCCGGCCCGCTCTACGAGGGCAACGAGGAGCGAATAGCGGCCGGTTACCCGCTGCGGCGGCTGGGCGTGCCGGAGGACGTGGCGTCCGCCGTCGCCTTCCTCACCTCCCCCGAGTCCTCCTGGATCACCGGCCAGACGCTGGTGATCGACGGCGGCGTCCGGCTCAACGCCGGCCTCGGCTGAGAGTCACCGCCGCTGTCAGTGCCGGACGGTACGTTGTGAGCCACACCGCGTCGCACCGGCGGCGCGGTCAACTCACCGCGTGACCTCGGAGGTTGTGGGACGTGAACGACAAGCTGCCCGACTCCTGGCAGAAGGTGCTGGGCGAGGAGCTGGACCAGCCCTACTTCAAGGAGCTGACCGCGTTCGTCGAGGAGGAGCGGGCCGCGGGGCCCGTCTATCCGCCGGCGGACGAGGTCTTCGCGGCGCTGGAGGCGACGCCCTTCGACGAGGTCAAGGTGCTGGTTCTGGGCCAGGACCCGTACCACGGCGAGGGGCAGGGCCACGGCCTGTGCTTCTCGGTGCGGCCCGGGGTGCGCATCCCGCCCTCGCTGCGCAACATCTACAAGGAGCTGCACGCCGAGCTGGGCCTGCCCATCCCGGACAACGGCTATCTGATGCCCTGGGCCCGGCAGGGCGTCCTGCTGCTCAACGCGGTGCTCACGGTGCGCGCCGGCGAGCCCAACTCGCACAAGGGCAAGGGCTGGGAGCGGTTCACCGACGCGGTGATCCGCGCCGTCTCCGACCGGCCGGACCCGGCGGTCTTCGTCCTCTGGGGCGCCCACGCCCGCAAGAAGCTCCCGCTGATCGACACCGCGCGGCACGCGGTGGTCGAGGGCGCCCATCCCTCGCCGCTGTCGGCGCGGAAGTTCTTCGGCTCCCGCCCGTTCACCCAGATCAACGAGGCCATCGCCGCCCAGGGGCACGCCCCGATCGACTGGCGCGTTCCCGACCTGAGCCGTTGACCTGAGGTTGACCTGAGCCGTTGACCTGGCCAGCCGCCGCGTCGCCCCCGACGCCCGGCGCCCGACGGGGCGTTGGGGCGGGGGCGGCGTGGGACCGGGGTGCCGGTGGGGTGTTCGGCGCCGGCGGGCGCCCGCGTATGCTGCCGGTCCCGTGCCCACGCGCGGGCGCGGACCACCCACACCTACACCGAGGAGCATTGCCGTGAAGGTCGGCGTGATCGGGCTCGGGGACATCGCCCACAAGGCATACCTGCCCGTCCTCAGCACCCGCCCCGAGGTCAGCCTCCACCTGCACACCCGCTCGGCGACCACCCTGGAGCGGGTCGGCGCGACCCACCGGCTGCCGGCCGAGGCGCTCCACCGCGACCTGGGCTCCCTGCTGTCCGTCGGCCTGGACGCGGCCTTCGTGCACACGCCCACGGCGACCCACCCCGAGATCGTCACCAAGCTGCTCACCGCCGGCATAGCCACCTATGTCGACAAGCCGCTGGCCGATCAACTCCCCGAGGCCAGACGGCTGGTGGAGCTGGCCGACACGCTCGGCGTCAGCCTCGCCGTCGGCTTCAACCGCCGCTTCGCGCCCGCCTACGCGCAGTGTCTGGAGGGCCCGCGCGACCTGATCATCCTCCAGAAGCACCGCAGGGGCCTGCCCGAGGACCCGCGCCGGATGGTCTTCGACGACTTCATCCATGTCGTCGACACCCTGCGCTTCCTCGCCCCGGCCCCGATCGACGAGGTGCACCTGAGCAGCCGGGTCAGCGACGGCCTGCTGCACCACGTGGTGCTGCACCTGTCGGGCGAGGGCTTCTCCGCGATCGGCGCGATGAACCACCTCTCGGGCTCGGCCGAGGAGGTGTTGGAGGTCTCGGGACAGGACACCAAGCGCGAGGTGCGCAACCTGGCCGAGGTCATCGACCACAAGGGCCAGCCCAGCGTCCGCCGCCGGGGCGACTGGGTGCCGGTCGCGCGGCAGCGCGGCGTCGAGCAGGCCGTGGACGCCTTCCTGCACTCCGTGCGGACCGGCCACACCCTGGACGCCCAGGACGCCCTGCGCACCCACGAGTTGTGCGAACGGGTCGTGCTCGACGCCACCGGCCGCCGCTGAACCGCCGCCGCGCTCCCGCTGAACCGCCGCCGACGGCCAGCCGGCTCACCAGCCGGCGGCCTGCTCGCCCGTGGTCACCTCGGACGGCGTGTCGAACTCCTCGCCGGCGTGCGGCTCCACCACCCCGAACCAGATCAACACCAGCAGCACCACGCCCACCCCGATCCGGTACCAGACGAACGGCATGAAGCTGCGCGTGCTGATCCACCGCATGAACCAGGCGATGATCGCGTAGCCCACCAGGAAGGCGATCACCGTCGCCAGGATCGTCGGCCCCCAGGAGACATGGGTGTCCTCGCCGCCGATCTCCGTCAGCTCGTAGCCGCCGGAGGCGAGCACGGCCGGGATCGCCAGCAGGAACGAGTACCGCGCCGCCGCCTCCCTGCGGTAGCCGAGGAACAGTCCGCCGGTGATGGTGGCTCCGGAGCGCGAGACGCCGGGTACCAACGCCATCGCCTGGCAGAGCCCGTACAACAGGCCGTCCCTGACGGTGAGTTGGTCCAACTCCTTGCGCTGCCTGACCGCGCGGTGCCGGCCCCCGCCGGCGTCCCTGGCCGCCATCCGGTCGGCCACGCCCAGGATGATCCCCAGCACGATCAGGTTGACCGCGATCAGCCGCAGGTCGCGGAACGGCCCCTCGATCGCGTCCTGGAGCGTCAGCCCCAGCACGCCGATCGGGATGGAGCCGATGATCACCAGCCACCCCATCCGCGCGTCCGGATCGGAGCGGGCCGAGCGGTCGGTCAACGAACGGAACCAGGCGCTCACCACCCGCGCGATGTCCTTGCGGAAGTAGATCAACACCGCCAGTTCCGTGCCGATCTGGCAGACGGCGGTGAAGGCGGCCCCCGGGTCCTCCCAGCCGCCGGCCACGGCGGCCAGCCGCAGATGGGCGCTGGAGGAGATGGGCAGAAACTCCGTCAGCCCCTGGACCAGCCCGAGGACGATTGATTCGAACCACGACATGAACTGAGCGCGTATCCCTGGGAGAGGCCGACGAGGCGGGCGGAAGAACGGGCGGGCTGACGGACGGCGACCGGGCGCGGTCAACGTGTGCGGGTGGAACGGGCGAGGTCACTTTAGGCGAGTGCCGCAACAAGCGGTGAACGCCGGGTGTCTGATGTCTGGACTATCAGAAAACCGTTCGACGGCCGGCTCGGCATCCGCCACCATACGGGTCATGTTCCGGTACGCAGGCCCTGCCGCGCCGTCCGCACCCGCGGACGCGACGCCGGCCGCCGGCGTGCCGCTGGCCGTCGCCGACGGCGCCCGACGCTGACCCTTCCCGGATCGCTCCGTGGACCCCGCAGGGGGAGGGTCGGAGCACGACGGGGGTCCACGCCCCGACCCGAGGACGCGCGCCGCGCGCGCCGGCCGGGGCCTCACCTTCACCCAGGAAACCGGGAACTCGCCATGCCCAAGCAGGCGTACACGCGTACCAAGCCCCACCTCAACATCGGCACCATGGGCCATGTCGACCACGGCAAGACCACGTTGACGGCGGCCATCACCCGGGTGCTCAGCGACCTCGGCACCGGCACCTTCGTCCCCTTCGAGCGGATCGACCGCGCCCCGGAGGAGGCGGCCCGGGGGATCACCATCACCCTCAGCCACGTCGAGTACCAGACCGCGACCCGGCACTACGCGCACGTGGACATGCCGGGTCACGCCGACTACGTCAAGAACATGATCACCGGCGCCGCCCAGCTGGACGGCGCGATCCTGGTGGTCTCCGCCGTGGACGGCGTGATGCCGCAGACCGCCGAGCACGTGCTGCTGGCCCGTCAGGTCGGCGTGCGGCACATCGTGGTCGCCCTCAACAAGGCCGACGCCGGCGACCCCGAGCTGACCGACCTGGTCGAGCTGGAGGTGCGCGAGCTGCTCACCGCCCAGGGCTACCCGGGCGAGGAGACGCCGGTGGTCCGGGTCTCCGGCCTTGGCGCCCTGGGCGGCGAGCGGCGCTGGGTCGACTCGATCGTCGCGCTGCTGGACGCGGTCGACCGCCATGTCCCGGTGCCCGAGCGGTACCTGGACGCGCCGTTCCTGCTGCCGGTGGAGAACACCCTGACCATCACGGGCCGGGGCACCGTGGTCACCGGCGCGATCGAGCGGGGCACCGTGCGCGTCGGGGACCGGGTCGCGGTGCTCGGCGCCGACCTGGAGACGGTGGTCACCGGCCTGGAGACCTTCGGCAAGCCGATGGCGGAGGGCCAGGCCGGGGACAACGTGGCGCTGCTGCTGCGCGGGGTGCCGCGCGACGCGGTGCGGCGCGGGCAGGTGGTCGCCGCGCCGGGGAGCGTCACGCCTGGCCGCCGCTTCGCCGCCGAGGTCTATCTGCTCTCGGCGGCCGAGGGCGGGCGCCGCACCCCGGTCGCCACCGGCTACCGGCCGCAGTTCTATCTGCGGACGGCCGACGTGGTCGGCGACATCGTGCTCCCCGGGGGCCCCGCCGGGAGCACGGTGGCGCTGCCGGGGGAGCGGGTCTCGATGACCGTGACCCTGGGCGCGCCCGTCCCGTTGGAGCCGGGCCTGGGCTTCGCCGTCCGCGAGGGCGGCAGGACCGTGGGCGCCGGCACCGTCACCGAGGTGCTGCCGGACTGAGACGGCACGCACCGACAGGGCCGCCCGGAGCCGCCGCACGCCGACCCGGCGTGCGGCGGCCCGGCCGGCCGGGGCATCATGCCGGGATGGACGAGCGGACGCCCGTGGTGCGGGCCGTGGACCTGGGCACCGCCCGGCTGCTGCCGGACGTGGACCGGCCGGCGGCCTGGCTGTTGACCGTCGACGACGCCCCGCAGTCGTATCTGGACCTGGACGACCCCACCCACCTGGAGTTCGAGTACCTCAGGCGGCTGGGGCACGTGGTCGACACCGCCGCCCCGCCCGGGGCGCCGCTGCGGGTGCTGCACCTGGGCGGCGGGGCGCTGACCCTGCCGCGCTATGTGGCGGCCACCCGGCCCGGTTCGACGCAGCGGGTGGTGGAGGGCGACGGGCGGCTGGCCGCGCTGGTCGCCGAGACGCTGCCGCCGCCGCCCGGCGCCGGGATCGAGGTGACCGTGGCCGACGCCCGCGCGGCCGTCGACGCGGCGCCG